>CAKRKX010000041.1 GCA_934358675.1 uncultured Agathobacter sp.
GTGCATTGTAGAACTCGTCCAAATGCTCAGTCTGACGGTCGATTGCCAATGTATACTGTGTTAAGTCGTTTGTTCCGATGCTGAAGAAATCCACCATCTGCGCCAGATCATCCGCGATCATAACCGCAGCCGGAGTCTCAATCATAATGCCGACTTCCACACCATCCTTATACGGAACGCCCTCTTCCTTAAGCTCCGCTTTCACTTCTTCGATGATCTCCTTTGACTTCTCAACTTCCCACACGGAAGTGATCATCGGGATCATAATTGCAATATTACCATATGCACTCGCACGATACAAGGCACGAAGCTGCGTCTTAAAAATCTCCGGTCTCGTGAGACAGATACGCACGGCACGATAGCCGAGTGCCGGATTATCCTCCTCATCCAGATTGAAATAATCCACTTTCTTATCGGCACCGATATCAAGCGTACGGATGATCACTTTCTTGCCTGCCATCATCTCCGCAACCGTCTTGTATGCCTTAAACTGCTCTTCCTCCGTCGGATAGTCCGCACTCTGCAGATACAGAAACTCACTTCGGAAAAGGCCGATGCCTGCTGCATCATTCTGCAGAACAGCTCCGACATCCTTCACGCCGCCGATATTGGCATAAAGTTTGATCTCCTTGCCATCCTCCGTAACAGTCGGTTTTCCCTTAAGCTGTGCAAGGAGCTCTCTTCTTGCCAGTTCCTCCTGCTGCTTCTTTTCATACTCCGCGAGCGTCTCTTCATCCGGCTCAATGATCACGGTACCGCTTGTGCCGTCCACGATCGCCATCTTGCCGTCCACACCCTCTTCCACCGGTGTCAGCACCAGTGCCGGGATATTCATGGTACGCGCAAGGATTGCCGTATGGGAATTGGTCGAACCCTGTCTCGTCACAAATGCAAGAACCGCCTCACGGTCCATCTGGATCGTCTCGCTCGGCGCCAGATCATCCGCAACGATAATATGCTTCTGACCGCTCGTCTCATCCACTGCCTCCTCGTGATCGGAGAGCACATGGATCACACGCTCCGAAATATCCTTGACATCTGCGGAACGCGCCTTCATATAATCATCGTCCATACCGGCAAACATCTCTGCAAAATTGTCACCGGTCGTTGCAACCGCATATTCCGCATTCACGGACTGTGTCTCGATGATATTGCGAATGGAATCCAGATAATCCAGATCCTCAAGCATCATCTGATGCACCTCGAAGATGGCCGCATTGTCCTCTCCGACTTCCCTGACCGCTTTCTCGTACAGTCCCTGCAGCTGACGGAGTGCTTCGGCTTTCGCCGCCTCAAACCGTTGCAGCTCCGCTGCGGTATCCTCGATATGCACACGTCTGACCAGATTGTTCTTCTTGGAAAGTTCCTTGATCTTACCTATTGCGATTCCCCCAAACGCAACCTTGCCTGCTACACGTTTCATTCCAATTCCCCCTTCTTCCTGCCCGCCAAAGTAAAAAAACCGAAAAAGCACATACGCGCATTGCGTCTTACTTTTTCGGTTTAGTGCATCTTCTGCGAACTACCCTTTAATTAAGTTTATTATAAATTTATGTCTCTTTTTTGTCAAGAGTCTTTACTTAAAGTACTGAAGTGCTTTGTTCAGCTCATCCGACTGATTGTTCATCTGGCTCGCCATATCCGCAACACCGTGCATCATCGCATTCAATTCCTCGATATTGGCAGTCATCTCTTCGGTTGCCGCAGCATTTGCCGAACTTACATCGGTCAGTCCGCTACTGCTTGATGTAATGTTACCGTTGAGTTCGACCATCGTCTCAACCAGCTGCTTGATTTCTTCTGCCTTGTCTGCAGTCAGCCCAATCTGCTCATCGAGCGTTCCGAATTCGGAAAGAACATATCCGATTTCTTCTTTCTGTGTTGCGTTATCTGCCACAATATTCTCAGAGGCCTTCACACACTCACTGCACTCACTGATCAATTCGGAAATAATGTTCTTGATATTCTCCAGCTGCTCACTGGTATTGTCGGACAGCACACGGATTTCTTCTGCAACGACCGCGAATCCTCTTCCCGCATCTCCGGCTCTTGCCGCCTCAATGGAAGCATTTAACGACAGAAGATTCGTCTGTCCGGAAATTTCTTCAATCACAGATACAATTTCCTGTACCTTATCGACGACCTCGTTTACCTTTTTAATGCGATCGGAAATCGTGGCAATTCCCTCATCCATGCGCATACTGCTCTCTCTCATGCCACGCATCTTATCGCTCATCATCTGGCTGCTCTCCTGCACAATTGCAGCCTGTTTCTTGATTTCATATACCGAAGAATCGATCACCTGTGTTTCCGACGACATCGTTCCGAGATTGTCATTGATGTCTAAAATGGACGTAGCCATATTGGTAGAACCTTCCGCAACATCCTGTACCGCACGTGAGATTTCTCCGTTTGCACTCAATGTCTGTTCACTGGTCTCATTTAATTCCGAACTGCTTGTGGTCATCTGATCACTCGCCTTGCGGATTTTATCCACAATATCGCTAAACAAGGCTGCCATATGCTGCATACGGACCTTGATCAATCCGATCTCATCATTGGACTCTTTGATTCCGTCAAAGGACGCATTCAGATCGCCTTCCGCCATCTGCTCAATCACATTGCTTAACTTTGCAAGCGGCTTTGCCATACGTTTTCCGATAATATATGCAATCACACACATGATCAGAACAATTCCGACAAGTACTCCGAATGCCGTTGCCGATACCTGATTCAAACCGCTTAAGGCATCACTTTCATCCGCGCTTACCACAACAATATCATTGTTGCTCATAATACAATACGCTGCATATTTTGTAGTTCCGTGAAAATCATAATCTACAACTGCATTCCCGGGATGTTCTCCGTTTTGCAGCTGCTTGACCAATCCGGTAACCACAACATTTTCTACCGGCTGTCCGACCTTGTCTTCCGTCGGATGATAAAGCATCGTTCCGTCCTCATTGACAAGATAGACATAGGAACTGTCCACATTTTCAATCTTAACGTCTTTCAGCAAAGAAACATAGGCCTCATAGGTCAACTGATCCTGATCCGATGCGTTCATTGCATTTTCCACGAGCATGTCACTGCTTTCTGCCAGATCCAGCATGGTTGTCTTTACCGATGCGAGAATCTGTGACCGGGCTCCACTTAGGACAAACATGATACTAAACACATTTGACACAATAACCGCTGCACACACGACCAGAATAATTTTCGTTGCCAGAGTTCCCCTTTTCTTCTCTCCTGAATGTTTTCTCATAACAAACTGCCTCTCCATTCATAATTTCAAAATAAAAACATCAACATTATTATACAAATAATGTCGATGTTTTTCAAGGAGCCGGCACAGTTTCGTAAAATTAAGTTGTCATTTGGGGCTACTCCAAAAGATTTCCCATACTTCGTAATGTAAAAACCAACGTTGAACTATTGTGTAACAATGCGGATGTCGTCGGTGCAAGCACGCCTGCCACGCCGAGAGCGATCAGTCCTGCGTTAAATCCCACAATGGAACGGTAATTTCCATGAATCCGTTTCATTAACGCATCGCTCAACAGCTTCAACACAACAACCTCATTTAAATCATCGGCAGCGATCGTTACATCCGCGATCTCTCTGGCAATCTGTGCGCCGTCCGAGATAGCAATACCGATGTCCGCTGCGGAGAGCGCCGGTGAATCATTGATTCCGTCGCCGACCATGATTACTTTATGTCCCGCTGCTTTCTCGCGTTCCACAAATCCGGCCTTATCTTCCGGCAGCACTTCCGAATAATACTCGTCCACGCCAACCTTCTTGGCGATCGCACCTGCGATACGCTCACTGTCTCCGGTCATCATAACGATGTTCTTTATTCCGGCACGATGCAGTGCGCGGACAACCTTTGCCGCCTCCTTACGGAGCGGATCTTCAATACAGATGACTGCTGCAAGTTTACCCTCGATTGCAAGGTACAGATGCGAATACTGCTCCGGCAATGTCTCGAAAATACTTTCGGTTCCTGCCGGGAGCGTACATGCCTCGTCCTCAAATACGAAATGATAGCTTCCGATGACGGCCTTCTTATTATTGATTGTTGTAGAAATACCATGTGCTACCACATACTCAACCTTAGAGTGCATCTCCTCATGGTCAAGTCCGCGTTCCTTCGCCGCATCGACCACTGCTTTTGCCATTGAATGAGGGAAATGTTCCTCCATGCAGGCTGCAATGCGAAGCAGCTCATCCGGGCTGTATTCGTTAAAGGATATGACCTTTGCGACCGTAGGCTGTGCCTTGGTCAGCGTTCCTGTCTTATCGAATACGATCGTATCCGCCTCAGCCATCGCCTCTAAGTAGCGTCCGCCTTTTACCGTAATATTGTGCTCGCTCGCCTCACGGATCGCAGATAATACCGATACCGGCATGGCAAGTTTCAGTGCACATGAGAAGTCCACCATTAAGATGGACAATGCCTTTGTCGCATTTCTTGTCAGAAGATAAGTGAGCGCCGTACCGCCGAGCGAATACGGAACCAGACTGTCTGCCAGATGCTCCGCACGGCTCTCCAGTCCGGATTTTAACTTCTCGGACTCCTCAATCATCTTTACGACTTTATCATAACGGCTGCTGCCGCCGACTGCCTGAACACGGATGGTTAATTCGCCTTCCTCAAGGACGGTTCCCGCATAGACAAAATCATCCAATGCTTTTCTGACCGGATCCGATTCTCCCGTCAGGGATGCCTGATTGACCGTTGCCTCTCCCTCTGTGACTACACCGTCAAACGGAATCGTGTTGCCCATACGACTGACCACTTCATCGCCTGCAACAATTTTCTTTGCATCCACAAGTACCTCGGTGCCATCCTGCAAGAGCCATACCTTACCGATGTTCAATGACATCGTACGCGCCAGATCTCCGACTGACTTCTTGTGCGTCCACTCTTCAAGCAGCTCACCGATACCGAGCAGGAACATGATGGAACTAGCCGTCTCACAATCGCCTCTTAAAACAGAAACACCGATCGCCGTGGCATCGAGAACCGGTACCTCGATCTTTCTTGCGGCAAGCGTCTTGATGCCCTTGCCTATGTAACGCAGCGACTTCAATGTCGTCCAGCATGCACGCACCGGATACGGAAGCAAAGCCTTGGATGCATAGCGGAGAATGACTTTCTCCACCATTTTCTCCTGATACTCAGCGTTCATCTGACGGTTCGAATTCTCGATGATACCGTCCGGCACTTCCACATTCTCGTAACGGAAGTACTGCAGCTTGCGGATCAGCTCCGCGCGGCTTCCCTTGTAGAAGATGACCGCATCCGCAGTCCTCTCATATACCTTTGCTTTCGTTACCTGCTCGTCATTCTGCAGGAAATAAAGTAATGTATCCGCCTGCGCATAGCTCATGCGATACTGCACAAGATGGACACGCATACGTCCTTTGATTTCATGCTTAATTACAAACTTCACGTCAATCGCCTCTTATTCTGCGGTCTCTTCTGTTGTCTCTTCTGTTGTCTCTTCTGCAACTTCTTCTGCTTCAGCCTCTGCTGCTTCGAATGCTTCTGCCTCAGCCTTTGCTGCGCGCTCCTCGTTGATTTCCTTAGCGCCCTCGTAGATGTCTCCAGCGTTCTCCTGTACGGTGCTTACAGTATTCATTACGCACTCTTTTGCCCGAAGCACGGCTGCAGTGCAGCTTGTATATACTTTCTTGGCATCCTTGCTGGATAATACTTTAATTCCGGCTGTGCCGAACAATACGCCTCCTGCGAAGATTCCTGTCTTTTTCCAATCAATTTTCTTAAAACACTTTACCATCTGCTGCCTCCTGTCTGCACATATTTTCATGTGCACTTTTTTTGTTTAAGAAGCATTATAATCCCTAAAATCGGCAATTTAAAGTGCTTTTCCCTTATTGAGAAATTTACTCAAAAGAGTTATTTCTGCCAAACTCCTGCTCGTTTGGACTCACGAAAATAAGTCATCATTTCATGTGTCAGGCTAAGCCCCTCCTCATCGTCCGGTATATCGTGGAAATCGACCCACTCCGCAAGACACAGTTCATCCTCTTCAAGCCGGATCGGTGCCTCCTTTGCCAGATCACAGAAAAAGCCCATCAGAAGGTTCTGGTCAAATCCCCATGGCTGACTCTTATAATAACGGATGTTTTTGACCTCAAGACCTACCTCTTCCATCACTTCGCGCCGTACCGTCTCCTCTGCCGTCTCCCCGATCTCTGTAAATCCCGCGATCAATGCGTATCGTTTGTACTCACGATCCGCATATTTTGTCATCATAATCCGGTCTCCATCCACAAGTCCGATGATGACCGCGGGCGCGATCTTCGGAAATACCAGATTTCCGCAGGACGGACAACGCAGCATACGTTCCTTCGTATCATGCACCAGCTCGTGCGCGCAGCGTCCGCAAAAACGGTTGTCCCGATACCATCCATACAGATGCCACCCTGTCGTTGCCGCATACACTTTCTCCTTCGGATGCATTCTTCTTACGGAAAAAAGCGTGTGAAATGCAAATCCGCCAAGCTGTGTATCTTTTGGAATGTCGATCAGAAAAAAGTCCTCTCCCCCCATCTCAAACAGATAAATGCAAGGCGGCATAGAAAGACCGCTTTCTTTATAAAAAGCATTCAACTGCTCATAAGTGATAAATCGAATCCCTGCCTTCTCATCCGTATTGTCCAAAAATACCGTCCGGCTGCCGTATGCAAGCATCCTGCTCCCCGCCTTTGGCTTCTTATATTGAAATTCATTGTGCAGATGAATCGGTGCAATGTCCTGTATCATAAATCTCTCCCGCTTTCTTAATATAAAACCTGTTTTCATCAAATTTATCTTAACGAACGTTCTCATTGTAATGACTGCGCCGGAATTCGTCAAATTCTTTGCTTGACGCAAGTCCGAAATCGGACTATACTACATTGAGTACGAAATCGGACTTAAAAAAATTGTCCGGCAAACTGATTGACTCGTTATACGGAGGTTTTATGTTACAGAAAGAGATTGATAAGCCATACATCAGCGCTCCTTTGCAGGAGTTTAACCGCATATATAAGAAATCCAATGAAATCTATCACAATATTGCACTTCAGCTTGGTTTATCCAACAGTGCATTTGATATTCTCTATTCCATCTGCGAGTTAGGTGACGGCTGTCTGCAGAAAGATATCTGCGCCGCAACCTTTATTCCCAAGCAGACCGTCAACTCTTCCATTCGCCAGATGGAGACGGCCGGATACCTGACCTTATCCTCCGGCAAGGGGCGCAGCATGCATATCAACCTTACCGATGCAGGACAATCCTTATTGGAAAATACAATCTACCCGGTCATGCAGATGGAAAGCGAAGCCTTCCAATGCATGAGTGATAAGGAATGCCGGCAGATGCTTGCATTGTATCGAAAATATACACTCGCGCTCAGCGAAGCAACTCATAATTTAACAAAACCATCCGGATTATCGATAGATAGAAAGGAATTGTAATATGAAGATCCAGTTATCCGAACATTTTACGTTTAAAAAATTAATACAGTTTGTACTGCCCTCCATCATCATGATGATCTTTACTTCGATCTACAGTGTCGTGGACGGACTGTTCGTATCCAACTATGCCGGAAAAACGGCACTTGCGGCGATCAATCTGATTCTGCCGCTTCTGATGGGGCTCTCTGCGCTTGGATTCATGATCGGTACCGGCGGCAGCGCGATCGTTGCCAAGACGCTCGGCGAAGGCAAGAAAAAAGAAGCCAACGAATATTTTTCCATGCTCGTTTACATCACGCTCGGCGGCGGTATTGTTCTGGCGATTCTCGGCGCACTCATCGTGCCTTTTATCGCAACCGCACTCGGTGCAACCGGAGAGCTGCACCGTGACTGTGTGATCTATGCGCGCATCACCTTTATCTCGATGCCGGCTTTCATGCTGCAGAATGTCTTCCAGAGTTTCTTCGTTGCTGCGGAGAAACCGAAGCTTGGGCTCGGCGTCATCGTTACCGCCGGACTGACCAACATGGTACTCGACTACCTGTTTGTCGGCGTGCTCGGCTACGGACTCATCGGTGCGGCGGTCGCAACCGTATGCGGAGAAATGATCGGTGGATTTTTCCCGATCCTGTATTTCGGACGGAAAAACTCCAGTCTGCTGCGCCTCGGCAAAACGCATTTTAACGGAGCAATCCTCTGCAAAACCTGTACCAACGGTTCTTCCGAGCTGATGACAAACCTCTCAAGTTCGATTGTGAATTCGCTGTACAATATCCAGCTTATGAAACTTGCCGGACAGGACGGTGTCGCCGCTTACGGAACGATCATGTATGTCAACTTCATCTTTTTGGCCATCTTTTTCGGTTACTCCATCGGCAGTGCGCCGATCGTCAGCTACCATTACGGAGCCGGCAACCATCCGGAGCTTAAGAATCTGTTCAAAAAAAGCCTGACGCTGATCAGTACCTGGGGCATCCTTCTCGTATTGCTTGCCCAGCTTCTGGCACACCCGCTATCCATGCTATTTGTCGGATACGATGCCGCCCTTCTTACCATGACGGAACACGGATTCCGCATCTACGGTCTGGTGTATCTGATCTCCGGATTTAATATCTTCGGTTCATCGTTCTTTACGGCATTAAACAACGGAGGCGTCTCTGCAGCGATTTCCTTCCTGCGCACGCTCCTGTTTCAGATTGCCGCGGTACTGCTGCTTCCGATGTTCTTCGGCATCAACGGAATCTGGAGTTCCATCTCCGTTGCCGAACTTTTGACGCTGTGCGTGACGGTAACCTTCTTTCTTACCCAGAAGAAAAAGTACCACTATGCATAATCCGTCCAAAATTTTATCCACTCCATAACCTTTTTTTACAAACAACCGGAAATCTTTCTTATCAAAAGACTTCCGGTTGACTTTCTCCCTGCCCCATTTTAAACTGAAATCATCAATACATTTAGGTAAAAGGGGATTCGTATGCAACAAATAAAAAGTTTCTTTATCATAACCATCAGCACCATCATTATGGCGATCGGTGTATATTTCTTTAAGTTTCCGAACAATTTCTGTTTCGGTGGCGTAACCGGTGCCGCGGTCGTCTTTGCAAAGATTCTTCCGATCAGTGCCAGCTCCTTTTCGTTTGTTGTTAATATGGCGCTCCTCGTGGTCGGATTCGCCTTTCTCGGCAAATCGTTTGCGCTGCGCACAACCTACGCGACCGTACTGCTCTCCGGACTTCTTGTTGTCTTTGAACGCGCCTTTCCGCTTAAGCAGCCACTGTCAAACGAGCCTATGCTTGAGCTGATCTTTGCGATCGCGCTCCCGGCTATCGCATCAGCCCTCCTCTTCTACGAGGGTTCATCCAGCGGTGGAACAGATGTTGTCGCTATGATCGTAAAAAAATATACCCATGTGGAAGACATCGGTATTGCGCTTTTTATCACGGATCTCATTATGATCGTTATCGCATGCTTCGTCTTCGACATTAAGACCGCGCTCTACTCGTTCGTCGGACTGACCTTGAAATCGTTCATGATCGACGCGATCATCGAGAATATCATGCTGCGCAAATCGATCATGATCACCTGCGACGACAAAGATACACTCTGCCACTTTATCACAGACGAACTTCAAAAAGGCGCCACCATTGTCGAAGCAACGGGCGCCTATACCAACGAAAAACGATATTTGATTTTCACAACGCTCACCCGCAAACAGGCGGCTGCGCTGCGCGCATTCATTCATAAGAATCAGCTGCATGCGTTTATCTCCATGTCCAGCACTAGCGAAGTGTTCGGCAAGGGATTTACTTCCATCTGATCAAAGCATACGCCCGACCGTATCCGGCCGGGCGTTCTCTATGATTTCTTTCTCATATTTTCAATGAGTGCGTACACATCCGGATTCTTTTCCTTCAAATGTTCATCGAGCATATGTCTGCGCTCCAGAAAACGCTCCGCAAGCTCCGGATGCTCCCTTGCGATACGTTCATGCACTTCCTTACGATGGGCCTCAATATGTGCTGCAAGTGTATGCTCGTCTTTTCCTGAAATATGTACAATCTCTTTCAAATGCTCCTCAAGGTGTTCGAGCCACTCATCCTCGTCCAGTTCTTCCATATGTGACCAGCGTCCGTGCAAAAGTTCTTCCACATCACCGGTCTTTTTGAGCTGTTCGATCTGTAAGCGGATCTGCTTTTCGATCTGCTCCTCCGACTCACTTCCGAATGCCCAGACAAGTTCCTGCACCCGGTTGTCCGCACGTTTTCTCGACGCGCTTCGCACCTCGTTATCCACACCATCGAGCGGATACGGGCGGTGAATCCCCATGTCTTTGAGCGCAATGTGAATCGTTCTGCGCACACAGCCCTCCTCGATCAGATACCCGAGCCCAAGCTGCCGGAGCTGTTCATTGACTGCCGCAATATGCTCGGTCATATAGAAGCGGATTCCGCGCTCCTTCAGGGAACGATACAGAATTTCCAACCGGTCTGCCGCAGTAATATCAATGCTTCCGATTCCGCCCGCATCTATGATCACTGCCTTTGTCTCTTCCGTAATATGACTCTCAATATCACTCTGCAAGACACCGACATTCGCAAAAAACAGATTGCTGCTGAAGCGGTAGATGACCACCGAAGACACCGCATGAATCTGGCTGCTCTCCTTTAAGTCACGAAAATGGCTGTGTCCAGGCTGAATACCTAAGAAACAGCGCGCCGGTTTTGCGGTGCGAATGATCATCTCCGTGAACGATAAAATAATACCGATCAATACGCCATTGATCGTACCGAGCATCAGCACACCGACAAACGCACCGACAAAGATGAAAAACTCCGTTCTTGACACCTTCCAGAGCCTTGCTGCCAGTTCAAACTCGGTTGCTCCGAGAAGTGCCGAGATCACGATCGCTGTCAGCACCGGAACCGGAAGATACCCTATAAATCCTGTTCCGAAGAGAAGAACCGCGATCATCGAAAGTCCCGCAATGATTCCGGTAAGCTGCGTCTTCGCCTGATACTGCTCACCCATCGCCGTGCGCGATACCGAACCGTTGATCGGACAGCATCCCGTGAGTGCCGCCAGAAGATTTCCCAGCGAAAAGGCTAAAATTTCCTGATTATCGTCAATCTTATATCCGTTCTTCTGTGCAAAGTTGTTCTCCGCAAGAAGCGTCTCCGCCATGATCACGACCGCCACCGACAGACTGATCGTGATCGCCTCCTTCATCGGGATCAGCGACAGATCCGGCAATCTCCACGCCGGAAGCCCCGGTTCGACTTTGCTTAATGTATTCACGCCCCATGCTTCTACCGGAAGGAAACGCGTCATAAGCGCTCCTGCCGCCATCAGAATGACCGCAAACGGTACCTTCGGCCAAAGCTTTTTTGCCACAAGAAGGATCACAAGTGACACCAGCCCGAGCAAAAGAGACGGGATATTGATGTCCAGTAGCGTCTTTGCAATATGCTCCACCAGCTCCGGCAATTCTCCGGTCCCTGCCGTCCCTCCCATCAGTTTTGGAAACTGCATGAGGATGATCGTCGTACAGATTCCGGTAATGAATCCGCCCATCACCGGAGCCGATATGTAATTAACGAGTTTTCCGGCTTTCATCAGGTAAAATGCCAAAAGCCAGATTGCAACAAAAAGTGTCAGTTCCGGCACCGCGGACAACGCTTCCTTTGAACCGTTCTCAATGTTAAGGGAAAGAAGCGCGGCTCCGATCAGAGCCGCCGGGGCTGCATCCACACCGAAGATAAACTGCGGCGATGTGGAAAACAGCGCAAATGCCAGTATCGGAAATACCGATCCGTACAATCCGTATACCGCCGGAAGTCCCGCGATCTGCGCATATCCCATTGAGATTGGAATGGATACCGCCATAATGATGATTCCAGTGAGAATGTCCTTCGGAAGATTTTCTTTTTTATAATCACGCAACGTATGTAAAATGCGAATCTTCATGGTTCTTTTTCCTTACGCTTCTTTGTGTGATGAAGCGCTTTCATCTCCGTTCCATCACAACTGTTATGTCGACGCTCTACTTCACAACGACCTTCATCGTTGCTTTCTTACCGCTTCCGGTCGTCACCGTGATCGTTGCCTTTCCTTTCTTTTTCGCCGTCAGCTTTCCTGTCTTCTTGTTGACCGTGACAACTTTCGGATTGGAGGACTTGAACGTCTTTGTGTCCGTGCAGCCGCTTGGTCCCATCTTGACCTTTGCCTGCGCGGTCGCTTTCTTTTTCATGGTCAGTGTGGTCTTGGTGAACTTGACGCTTTTGGCTTCCATGTAGGAATAATTCAGATCACAGTTGCCCTGATCGTTGTTTGCGCCATCAACAGAACCGGTCGCGGTATACTGCCACATATCAAACGGGACATCCAGTTTCGGCTTCGTGTCCCTGTGTGCAGCAACCCACACTTTATAGCCTTTTAACTGTGTCCAGTCGAAATCATTGACAAGATGGCTATATGTGGAATAGATCATCGGCGTATATCCCGCATCTGCGATCGTGTCACAGAACGCTTTAACGATTGCAGCCGTGTTATCCTTACCGCCTGCAAAGGTTCCCTCACGTTCCATATCATAGGCAACCGGATAGTCAAGCTCTCTTCCGTCAAGAATTTCCAGACAATATTCCGCCTCCTCGATCGCATCTTCCGGTGTCCGCACACAGCAGGCATGATAGACACCTACTTTCACCCCCGCCTCGACCGCACCATCATAGTTTGCCTCAAACTGCGCATCGACATCCGGTGCACGTCCCTCTCCGGTTCGGATCATAACGAAATCCATACCCGCTTCTGCCACCTGCTCCCAGTCCACAACACCATTGTAGCTGGATACATCAAAGCCTGCTTCACTATAACCTGCTGCCTGCACCTGCGTAACCGGAACCATCGTGATCGTCAATACGGTTGCCAGTATTACCGCCAGAGCACGCAATCCATTCTGTCTTTTTGATTGCTTTGCTTTCATTTTACATCGTACACTTTTCCATCCACATATCTTCCTGTTCATAAACTTTTCCCGCTTACCCTTCTGTTTTTTATTCTCAACACTAAAATTTTCACGCCGCCAATAGTGCTCTAACCAATTTTCCAAACAGGATTTTAAACGCTTCTTCATTACAATGTGCGAAGATAATCTCTGCTCCGTGCAATCACATTCTCCAGAATCCGCAAATTGTCCACCGCATCGCCAACCTCAAGCGAATGGCTCGCATCCTCATATTCATACAACGGAATCTGCGCGCTGGCACACAGTGCCTTGATTTCACTGTTTTTCACCCACGGATCTGCCGTACCGGTAAACGCAATTCCGTCGTGTGGCGCAAAATCAAACGTCTGTGCCAGTGGTGTATACCAGATATTCTTAGAGGCTATCTGATGGCGCATCGCATACGCTGCCGCCACCGCAGTTCCGATACTTTTGGAAATAAAAAGAATTTCGTCGTATCGATGCCACTCCACATCTTCCAGACTTTTCTCGGCCTGTCCGTAGAGGATTTCCCCAACCTCACGCATTTTCTTATCATTTTCGCGGATGTTGCCTGCCTCGCATGTATAACTCAAATTGATTACCTCATCATATCCCATCTGCTTTGCAAGTTCCCGCGCAAAATACAGGATCGGCTTGTCACAGTGGTATCCTATTCCCGGGAAAAATACCGCCAGTTTCATACTGTTACCTCCAACTCTGCAAACGGCACCACCGCCGGCTGACCGCTCCGATGCTCCCCGATCATCTTCTCCATCCAGACCATATCGTACCATTGGTCGAATTTGTAACCGCTGTCATGAAAACAACCGACCATCCGATATCCCAGGTGCTCGTGAAAATGCACGCTGTCCATCGTCAGATGTTCGTCCTCCACACGAGGGTAGGCAATGCAGGCATTGACATTTAAAATGCCCTGCTTCTTCAAAAGACGTTCCAGTTCATCATACAGTTTCCGTCCGATGCCAAGCCTCTTGTGCTCCATTCCAACGTAAATGGAAGTCTCCACCGACCAGTCATACGCCGGACGATCCTTAAACGGACTTGCATACGCATAACCGACCGGCATACCATCAAGCTTCGCAACCAGATACGGATAGCGTTCCAGCGTGTGTGTAATCCGATTCCGAAACTCATCCACGGTAGGCACTTCATACTCAAATGTAATCGCCGTCTGCTCTACATATGGCGCATACAAATCTAACAAAACCCTCGCATCATCCTCTGTCGCAACCCTGACCGTAATCTCTTTTCCCATTTAAATTATCTTCTTTCTTTACCGATAATAACAATTCTGCGCATCGCGAAACATCCGATTCTATTCTTCATAATAAATCTTATCTTTTTCCAGCAACACACCGACGCCATCCTTCACTTCACCGATGCAGACGGAGCAATTCTTCGGCACACCGCCGCGCCAGATATCCGTCTTGTCCTCATAAAAATTGGCAAGCAGGCAACGACTCGCAGCTCCGTGTGTGGAGATTAAAATATTTGCATCTTTGTACGCCTCATTCTTGATCAGAGACTGGTAAAAATCCGCCGTGCGATCTAAAACATCACGGAACGATTCCCCGCCCGGAGCCTTCGGACAATTGTAAGGATCATTGAAAAATTTATCTGCAAATTCTTCCGACACAATTTCACTGTGTCTTACCGATTCCCCTTCCCACTTTCCAAACGACATCTCTATGATCCGCTTGTCCGTGATCATCGGAATCTCGCGTCCGGCAAGTACCAGTTCTGCGGTCTGTCGTGCACGCATAAGCGGACTTGAGATCACCAAATCAAACTCGATATCTTTCATGCCTTCCCCAGTCAGTTCCGCCAGACGGATACCGTCCGCATCCAGCATAATATCCTTTCGTCCCTGCAGCTTCTTTGCTTTGTTCCAGGACGTCTCTCCATGCCTGATTATATATAATTTCATCTTCTGTCACCTCGTATTTCGTTCGCGCGCCTATTCATAACAATACCCCTTCGCACGCATTTTCTCACCGGTCGCAATATAATGTAGCGCACTCTCCTTAAGATGTGCGATTTCCTCCCCAGTGAGCTGCCGCGTCACCTTCGCCGGTCGTCCCATCACCATACTTCCATCCGGAATCACTTGGTTTTCAAGCACAAGCGAACCGGCTGCAACAAGGCAGTTCTTTCCGATCACGCTTTTATTCATCACGGTTGCCCCCATTCCAATCAGGGTATTGTCGCCGATCCGGCATCCGTGAATGATCGCATTGTGTCCGACGGTCACATGATCTCCTAAGATTGCCGGATCAACCTGCGATGTGTGGATCGTACAGTTATCCTGTATGTTTGTGCCCTCACCGATGATAATCTTGTTGTCGTCACCGCGCAGTACCGCGCCAAAAAGCACTGTGCTCTGCGCTCCGATGCTGACATCCCCGATCACAACCGATTCTTTTACGATATTCGCTGATTTTGCAATTGTTCCGCATGAATCTAACATTTCTTTTTATCCGCCTCCAGATTAAACGAATTTCCGATACAGATATCGTTACGCGTTTTTTTCTTAACATTATAGAGCATCTCATCCGCAGCATGCAGGAAATCCCAGCTCTTGTTGCCCGGTATCGGTGTATCCTGACAGATTCCCTGTGAAATCGTCACATACGGATAGGCCTTGGAAAACGCGTGCCTGATCTGCAGATCGATCACATCCTGCTGCAGCTTCTTGGCACGTCTGCGCACTTCATCGGCCTCCACACCACTGTAGATCACGATAAACTCATCTCCGCCGTACCGCGCACAAAATACATTCTCATCTTCGGTTTCCATCTTCCTAAGAAGCGAGGCGATCGCCTTAATGCACTCATCGCCGGCCTGATGCCCGTAATTATCATTGTATTCCTTAAAATAATCCACATCAAGGATCTCGACCGACAGCAGCTTGTTTCCACTCCGACATTCTTCCAGTATCTTGTCAAACTGATCTGTCAATCTGTAACGATTGGCAAGTCCCGTCATCGCATCCGTCTCGGAACGCTGTGTCAGTATCGCATTCACCGCCTTGATCTTCTTGCGGCTCTCATTCGCACGCTCGAGCGAAGTACGCACGTAAAGCATGTTTGAAATCATGCTTTTGCTCTCTTTATCCATGGCACGCACCAGCTCATAAAACCATCCGGTTGCCTCGATATAGCCTTTTTCATCGCCGATTATGCGATAATACTCAATCTTAAGGCTCAGCAATCTCCGTTCAATGTCCATGATCTCTGACTGCTCCACGACTTTTTCCACTTTTTCAATGATTTTCATAAAACTGTCAAAGCGTCTGATCTCCAGCAACAGCATGCACAGACTTTCCAGATCATCATACAGATCCATAAGTGGCATCGGCTCATCGATGCGCACATCCACATCCGTAATACACGCGTCACGAAGCGCATACTCACCCACACGGTGATAGTACCTTGCCTTCAGACAGTCGACATAAACATGATCCATATTGTTGAAATACGGTTCACATTCACTTTCAATCTTCGCAATATATTCTCCGGTCTTATCCAGATCATCCCGAAGCATATAGCAGACCGCCAGATTCGTATAGATCATCGCAAGACGTGCCATCTGCATCTCTTTATCCGGCGATTGTTCATGGATCTCATACGCCTCTTCAAAGCATCTCTGCGCTTCCCGATACACATTGTTCTGCAAATACAAAAATCCAAGATTGATATGGATACTGCAAATGATCGTTGTCACATTGTGATCTCTGCAATTCTTGATTCCGGCAAGATAATAGTCCAAAGCAACCGAAAAATTTCCTTTATTTGCCATCGAGATCGCAAGCAGATTCTGTGCCCTCGCGAGAAGTTCCCACTGCTTCGACAGACTTAAATATGCGACAGCCTTCGTCATCTTCTCGATCAGTTTGTCGATCTCATTTCGTGCATAATAGCACTCTCCGCCGTAAAAATAGGCAAATGCCAGATTTTCAAAATCCTTCTGCTCCTGCGCATATGTCTCAATCTTCGCGCATACATTGATCACGCGCTCCGTATCCTTGATACGATACTTTAAAACTTCCTGTTTCCAATTCTCCAACTGCGCTCTCTTATTGGAGGATTCCATAGACTTTCTCCCCTTCTCTTATGTTGCCCAGGCACCACAACCATGCGATTGTCATGCAATTCCTAGTATTATACTCTTATTTTTTAGTATACCATACAGCGAAATATTTCACTACCCAAACGCGCAAATAAATATAATGTATCCAAATTTATCCATTCTTTAATCTTCAACCCCTGCAAGGCCCGTCAGCTTATCCTGCCTGCACTTCCTTTTCCGGAATCTGTGTTGTCTTCTCTGTTTTCATATCAAATCGGTAATACACCGGATCGCCGTCATTCGGAACATCCACATAAACAATCGAATTCTTATCCACTTTTTCAAGCATTACATACCCGAGTTCATCCTTTGCACTTACTCTGAAAACAGTCTTTGCATTCTTTCCGGTGACACTGCTGGAGCAGACACTCATCGAATGAATGCTTCCATCGCCTGGGAATTTAGCATAATAAATCTTGCCGTTTACAAACTGCGCCTGTGTTGTATTGGCTCCGAGTTTTTTCAGTTTTTCCAACCCCTTCGAGGTAATCCTGTAAACGTATGCCGGATACGGACCGATATCGGACGGCAGATAATTTCCGGTAATCATATACTTTCCGAACGCATTCAGTATAATAAAATTCTTTCTTACACGCATAAATTTATCCGTTTTCCAGTTATAAGTATATAAGTCACCGTCTCCCACGCCTCTGATCTTGTTCAGATAAATGGTCGTTCCATATACATTTCCAATACTGTAGCTTTCATCATTTTCAGTATTTAGTGTAAAATTCTTAAGTACCTTTACTTTTCCTGACTTTACATTCTTTAAGCATAATTTCTGCTTTGTCGTTACAGGACTTCCGTACTGATCATTCTTTGTGGTATTTTTCAGGTAAATTTTATTTGTTCCATTTGACCAGATCATCTGATAGTTCTTTGTCTGTGTTCTCTCATAATTTGCGCTTTTCGCCATCACCGGTGTTGCGGTAAAAAGAAAGCTGCATGCCAAAGCAGCACATAACGTTGTAATCAATTTTTTCATAATATAGACCTCCCTTATTCTAACTGTCTGCTTTATCTTGTAGCTACGTTCTACCACTCTTTTTTCTTCGATGCAATAGGGTTAAGAAAACCCTAAGAAATGTCACGAATTCGTAACAATCCTTAGGGTTTTTCCTAATAAACCGCTGTATTATTCGGCCTTCTTTTCAAATGTATCGGCAACCTCACCGAGCAGCCTGCGGATCTTACCTTCCTCGCGAAGCTGTAAAGCAGTCTCATAGGCTCTCATCTTCCGAACTGACTCCGATCAGATTCATTGTAACACATTTTTACGCAGATATAAATTTCTTTATTCTACACCTTTTAACACTTCAACCATATCCAGCTTGCGGATGCGCTTCGAGAACATGAAGCTGACCAGAACCGATACGACCAGCACAAAAATGCCGGCTTCCACATAAGCGATCGGACGCATTGTCAGGTGATAATCAAAATTCTCACCGTTGCTGTTCATCATCATGTTAAACGAGGACTTTCCAAACGGTGCACCTAAGATAATTCCCACAATGGAAAGCCACATATTCTGCTGCGACATCATCTTGCGGATCGCACCGCTCTGGAATCCCAGAACTTTGAGTGTTGCAAGCTCCTTCACCCTCTCATTAAAGGAGAGCGAGCCGGAGTTGTACAGCACAACGATGACACAGACTGCGGAGAAGATCATCATCATGTAAACAAGGATATCTACGATCTCCATGCTTTTTTCGTAAGCTTCCTCCATCTGTTTCTTCGTGTTGACCACAGAAACGCAGGCATTCGATTTCAGATCTTTCTGCGTCTTGTCTGCCATCAGCATCGTCGGCATATAGGCTTCCCCGCTCTCCTCATAATCTTCGCGCAGCATCGTGATTCCCTGCGTCTCGGAACTCCGGTAGATGACGCCGATCTTCGCCTCATGCCACTCGTTCTTCGTGTACAGATGCCAGTAGAGCGTATCGCCGACCTTCAGATTCAGTTCCGAAGCAAACTTGCGGGACAAAGCGACCGTTCCCGTTTTCACCTCCGTCACCTCATTGTCCAGATCCAGAATGTTATACAGCTTCTTTCCCTCTGTGACAGTCAGCACACCCTTGCGCTTCTCATCCGAAGTCGCATTTTTTACGGCGGACACTTCCAGAGCGCTTGTCATCACAAGCTCTCCGTCCAGTGAATCGGACAACTTTTCCTCATCGGCAAGCGTTGCATCCTCCGCCAGTTTAATCTGATATTCGCTCGGTGTCGTCTTGTCGAACACGATTGCCTCCATATCGGACAGCAGACCGTTACATCCGGCACCGTACACCATCAGAAGCATACCGAACGCCGTGCCGACCACGCTCATGAACGCGCGTAGCTTTCCTCTCGAGAGATCACGCAGATTGTACTGTGAGGAGAAGGACAGTTTCTCCCAGAACGGAAGTTTTTCCGCCAGACAGCTCTTGCCCGCTTTCGGTGCCGCCGGGCGCAGTGCTTCCGCCGGACGGATCTTTAAAATCTTCATGCAGCTGAAATATGCCGCAAGTGAACATACCGCTACGATCGCAAGGATCAGTACAAAATAGATGGCGTCAAACTCGCTTTTACGGTTCGGAACAATGTAGTACGCGCCAAATACTTCCAGCATGTAAGGCGCTCCCCACAGCACACCGATCAGCATTCCCGCGATTGCACCGAGTCCCGATGTCACAAGACTGAAACTTACATAATGAAACAGGATCTTCGAGTATTTCATACCGATCGCGTTCATCGTACCGATCTGTGTACGCTGCTTCTCGACCATTCGACTCATGGAGGTCGCGATCACGAGCACCGCAATGCCGAGAAAGATGATGGCAAAAATATACGAGAAACTCTGGTGCTGCGACAGCTCACTGTCGAAACGGGCCAGTCCCGGCACGCTTTTTCGATCAATGATCGCCGAATACTTGTGGTCGAGCGCCTTGGCAACCGCATCCTCATGCGCGAGTGCTCCGGCATCCTTCGTCACAATGTCCATCTCCGTGTACGGAATCATCCCCTCAAAAGAATCATACGACATATAGATAAAAGCGATATTTTCGATATAAACATCCGCATCGCCGTCCGCCTGACGGTACTCGTACTCACACGCCTCGATCAGTCCCTTGACTTTCTTCGTGAAAGTACCGCCCGCATACTTGACCGTAAAATCATCGCCAACCTTGATATTCCGTTTCTCGGCAAATGCGTTTGTCAGCCACACACCGTCTTTATCCTTCGGATCAAAGGCTTCGCCGGAGATCTTGTAGGCTTTGTTTACCGTATTCTCATCCATCAGGTAGATATCCACCTGCGCATCATCGCAGTCCGGTGCACTGCCGCTCAATTTCGTGCGAAGCTGTGCAGCCTTAACGAACGATAAGTTTCTGATATCCTCAAGCTGATCCTCGGTGAAACTTTCCCCATATACCCACAGATCCGCCGTGTTGCATTCCTTGTGGAAGACCTTTCTGGCATTCTCCTCGCTGAGCACATGTCCCTCAAACGTCACATAGATCATCATCGCGAGCATCGCAAGCACAAACACAGAGAAAAACTGTCCGAAATTGTGCTTTAAGTCGCGCAGCATTTTTCTTGTCAGCATTACCAATCCACCTCCTTGACCGCAAGTGGATTGTCGTTCGTGTAGATCTCGCGTATCTTTCCGTTTTTCATGCGAATGACTTTATC
>CAKRKX010000042.1 GCA_934358675.1 uncultured Agathobacter sp.
TTCCCGAGTGGCCAAAGGGGACAGACTGTAAATCTGCTGCAACTTGCTTCGGTGGTTCGAATCCACCTCTGCCCATGACTTAGAAGAGACCGTTTGCGGTCTCTTTTTTGATTCATTACCCATTATAATTTTACATTTTTTCACAATAAACATAAAAAATAATAAAATTCATTGCAGTTTTTGGGCTTTTTCTAGTCAAAAAACACAAAAATTCGTTGTCGAATCGAAGTTCATATAGTATACTTAAAGTACTTATAGGAAATACATGGATGTAATGGGGGCGTATCTATAAAGTGAGTGGAGAAAAAAGAAAAACATTGGAAAATCTGAAAAACAAATTCAAAAATGACAAGCCGGTGAAAGAGGCGAAACCGAAGAAGGAGCGCGTGCCGAAGCAAAAGAAGCAGCGTGCACCGAAGAAGGAGCGCGTCTTAAAGAAGATGCAACAGGGGAAGAAAGTGAAAGCTCCACGTGAGAAGAATGAGAAGACGGAGATCCCGTTCTACAGAGGTATCGCCGTCAAACTGATTGCGTGCTTCCTCGTTCCGGTCGTCGGTGTGGCGGTACTTGGTATCATTTCGTATCAGAAGTCATCCGATGCGATCGTGAATGCCTACAAGGAATCGGTTCAGCAGACAACAGACATGATGGAGCAGTACATCAGTCTCGTTGCAACCAGTGAGAAGGATGAGTTTAAATCCTATCTGACCGAGCAGGACTTGAAGAAATACTTTGCGGGTCTGATGGAGCACGGAGATGAGAACACGACACGACGTGACTATCAGTCCAAGCTCCGTAACAAACTTTCCATCGATGAAAAGCTGCACAGCGTCTATTTTCTGGCTGATTCGGAGAGAAGTATTGATTCCAGCACGGGAACGCTCGGTAATGATCTGTATACGGAATACCGTAATACGACACAGGGATCAGAAAGTGCCGCAAGCTCAACCGGTTGGTATGTGTACGGACCGGATATGGAGTCCGATGAAGTTATGGGAATGAAGACACATAATTACAGTTTGCGAATTGTAAAGCGTGTGAATACGCAGGATGCGGTTATGATCATCAACCTGAGTGCCGAATATGTTCGTTCGGCCATGCAGGCGTTAAATCCGGGTGAGGGCGGATATGTTGCCCTTGTCTGTGCGGACGGTAATGAGTTTTATTCCGACAATAAAGTGGAATTTGATGAGCCGTTGATCTACGGAACCGATTTCTATCAGAAAGCGATGGATGGCAAGGAAGACAACGGTAATGAGATGGTTACTCTGAACGGACAGAGTTACATGTTCGTATACAGTAAGCTTTCCATGGGTAATGTTTTGATCACTGCATTGATCCCGTCAGCCCGTTTGATCGAGAAATCTTCTGCGATCAAGAGCCTGACAACAGTTTTGACGATCATCTGTGCAATCCTTGCTTTGGCTTTAGGATTTTTGATTGCAAGAAAGATGTCCGGAACGATCCAGTATATCCTTCGCCAGTTGCGCAAGGTATCCAATGGTGATCTTACCGTACATTTGCAGGCAAAGAGCAAAGATGAATTCAAGCTGCTGTGTGATGGTATCAACGACATGGTGGATCACGTGAAGTCGCTGATCAAGGATGTCAACGAAGTCAGTGAGGAAGTCGGAGCGGCTGCCGTGCATGTGGCACAGACATCCGGAACCTTTATGGCAACTTCGCAGGATATTCAGAATGCGGTGCTTGAGATCGAGAGTGGTGTCAACAAGCTCGATTCCGGATCGGACAACTGTTTAAACCAGATGGATTCCTTATCCGGCAAGATCAATAACGTCAGCTCGAATGCCGATGAGATCGGTAAGCTGACGAACGCTGCGGGAGAGACCATCAACGTCGGTATCGCTTCGGTGCAGAGTCTGACAGAGAGCTCCGAGTCGACCGCAGAGATTACAAGAAATGTTATTGTTTCCATTGAGGAGTTACAGGAGAAGTCCAAGGCGATCAGCCATATTGTATCAGCAATCAATGATATCGCCGAGCAGACGAACCTGTTGTCACTGAATGCTTCCATCGAGGCTGCACGTGCCGGAGATGCCGGAAGAGGATTCTCCGTTGTTGCAGAGGAGATCCGTAAGCTGGCAGACCAGTGTCTTGCATCGGCAGGACAGATTTCTTCCATCGTCAAAGAGATTCTTTCTAAGACGGGCGAAGTTGTAACGATCGCAAGACAGGCGGAAGCGGTTGTAAGTTCGCAGAACGGTGCAGTTGAAGAGACGACCGCATCCTTCCGACAGATTGATGAACTTGTCGCACAGCTCATTCAGGCTTTGCAGACGATCACCAACAATGTGCAGGAGATGAACGGAGCAAGAAACGAGACACTGAGCGCGATCGAGAGTATCTCCGATGCTTCGACACAGACCGCTGCATGTTCTTCATCGGTTCACAATGCAGCCGGAACGCAGCTTGATGCCGTCAAGAATCTGGACGCCGCATCACAGAGCCTGACTGCGAAAGCAGAGAGTCTGCTGGATGCACTGTCAACGTTCCAGGTATAGAAGAGTTGTAATATAATAATGGATTTGAAAAGCCCGAATCGGCATTGCCGGTTCGGGCTTTCTTTATGGCGATACAGATGATGCAGTATTGAACTGGTAAGTTATATGAGAAGGCGTAGAATCCTGCGCCTTCTTTGTCATATGAAACAATCTCAATCATCGAGCATCTGCTGAATTACATTCTGGCAATATGCGCCGAGATGTTTCTGGTCTTCTTTGGAAAGCTCGGAAACGAGGATCGGCTTGCCGTAGGTCAGTGTGACTTCCGTGGAGCGAACCCACGGGAAATGATTTTCCAATACATCGGCGGTGCCGGTCAATGCCATCGGGATGATCGGGCAGCCGGTCTTCTGTGCAATCTTGAAAGAACCCTCTTTGAAAGGAAGAAGACTGTTCGGGTGCTCCTTATCCTTGTTGCGGGTGCCCTCCGGGAAGATACAGATCGAGATACCGGATTTGACATAATCGATCGCGGTCAGGATCACTTTAAGTCCCTGCTTTAGATCGTGGCGGTCAAGAAACAGACAGTACAGGCGGCGCATCCAGATGCCGAGGATCGGGACTTTGTTGACACCGTCCTTGGCGATGTAACCGGTCAGCCCCGGGCAGCGCGCGTAAGTGATCACGATGTCGAAGAAGCTCCGGTGGTTTCCGATATAGAGGACGGCCTGATCCTTTGGCACATTCTCCTCACCGATTACGGTGAGCTTGACTCCGGCAAGAAATGCGACACAGCGGAATCCCCACTGGACGATGCGGAGCTGGCTGATATCAGCCACTTCCTTGTGGCGCTTCGCGATCAGCCACTCGATGCCGAGCACCGGAAGCCCAAGCACCAGATATAGAAAAACGTATAAAACACATAGAATGGTTCTCATTTGCTACCTCACTTTGTCATAAAATATGGTTTCATTATAAACAATAATACGCATGAAATCAATTCCGGCGCATAGAATACCATAAGATAATATGGCGAGGCTTGTATGCGCAAATTGAGAAAATGCATGGCTTTGCTCCTTGTGCTGAGCGGACTGCTCAGCGGCTGTATCATGCAGCAGGGGCAGGAGAAAATCGAAGATCTGGAATTTACCGTGATGGATCCGGCGGATCTGCCAGAGGAACTGCAGCAGCAGATCATCGCGCGGCAGGAGGAAGACTTCTCGCTGACGTATTCGGATGAGGAATATCTGTATATCGCAAGGGGATATGGGGAGCAGGAGACGGGAGGATACTGTATTTCCGTTGACCAGTGTTACCGCACGAGCAACACGATCTGCGTGAAAACAACACTGACCGGACCGCAGGCAGGGGAGAAAGTAAACACGGCGCCAAGCTGTCCGTACATTGTGATCAAGCTGGAAATGAGGGCGGAAGAGGTTGTTTTTCAGTAGTTTTAAGAAAATGTTAAGATTATAACAATCTTTTATACTTGTAAAAATTTTATCACTGTGCTAAACTAAAGTTACTAGATGTTGTATTATTCTAGAATAAAAGCTCAAAATAGAGGAGGCACAAAATGGAACAGGCACAGATTAGCAAAGTTCGGGCATCCGTTCATCAGCAATGCGGCAACCGGGTTAAGATTCAGTTGGATCGCGGTCGTAACAAAGTTGACATCCAGGAAGGCGTAATTCAGAAGGCATATCCAAGCGTATTTACCGTACTGGTTGACGATGAGCGCGAGGAAAATCCTCCTCAGTTAATGTCATTTAGCTACACGGACATTATTACAAAGGATATCCGCATGAAATTGTGTTAATGGAAATCATTTGATGCTTTTTCAATCATATTATTCCCTCTCTTTGAATAAGTATTTTTATACGAAGTTTGAAGAGAGGGAATTTTTATGGAGTTAAGGACGCAGTTATTAAAACAGAATACCGTCAAAAGCAAGGCCTTTACCCAGGTGACACTCGACGATGACTGCATCGTCAGAGACAGTAAGCCTGATATTATTAAAATTATTCATACGAAGGGAACGGTTGCTTTTGAGGAGACGAAGGTGAGCAACCAGACGGTCTGGATCACCGGCAAACTGACATTTACCGTGCTCTACCGGAGCGATGCGGGCGGCAATAAGCTGGAGACGCTGACCGATTCCGTAAATTTCGGGGAGAAGATCTTCATGGAGGAGGTCGAGGAACTCGATGCCGTCAAACTCAGCGGAAAACTTGAGGATCTGAGTATCAACGCGATCAATTCCAGAAAACTTGCGGTGCGTGCGGTCATCGGAATCCAGGCGGTATCCGAGCAGCCGGAGGAACAGGAGCTGATCCGTGAGGTGGTCGCGGATGAGAATGTGCAGCAGAAATGCCGTACACAGCCGATGCTTTTGCTCGTGACGTCGAAAAGGGACATCCTGCGCATACATCATGAGCCGGCTTTGCCGGGGGCGAGCCCGAACATCGGCAAGATCATCTACTACAATGTGGATGTGCGCAACAAGGAAGTGACGCTCGGTAACAACCGTGTGCAGGTGCATGCGGAGGCGTATGTGAGTGTGCTCTACAACAGTGTGGAGGGACAGCTGGAGTGGTTCGAGACGATGGTTCCGGTGGCGGAATCCATGGAGTGCGAGACCGATGCCGCGCAGCCGCTGTACTGGATTACCGTGACACCGATGGAGACGGCGCTGGAAGCGGCGGAGGACTATGACGGCGAGATGCGTGCATTCCGGATGGACGTTGTCTTTGATGTGGACATCAAGGTGTGGAAAGAGGAGGAGGTCATGATGCTCTCCGATGTGTATTCGCTGAAAGAAACACTTGTGCCGCATACGATGCCGCTGAAAAGCCTCAGTCTGATGATGAAAAACGAGGCAAAGCAGCGTATCGCTCAGCAGATGAAGCTCGCGGACGGACAGGAGAAAATCCTGCAGCTTTGTTCCTATGAGGGTGATGTGGACTTAGACCGCGTGGATATCGTGGAGAACGGTCTGCGTGCGGAAGGAGTGCTTACCGTACATATTCTCTATGCTACAGCGGATGACGGATTTCCGGTCGGACACAGCTTTGAGCAGATTCCGTTCACGCAGATCATTGATGTTCCGGAGCTTTCCGCGAACGCCGAGAACTGTACCTATGAGATCGATCCGGGAATCGATCAGCTGCAGGTAAATCTGCTCGATAATGAGCGCTATGAGATCAAGGCGTCGGTTTCGTTGACGGCACTCGTATTCCGCGAGGATTATGCGAGCCACATCGTCTCGATCGACACCGAGCCTTTTGATGCCGCACAGGTGCAGGCGCAGCCGGGAATCACCGGATATATTGTGCAGCCGCAGGATACGCTTTGGGACATCGCAAGGCGCTATCACACGACGGAGCAGATGATCGTCAGCACGAACACGTTAAAGGCCCCGGTTGTGACGGCAGGGGAGAAATTGATGATTGTCAAAAGTGTGGGCTAATGTTACACTGATACAATAAATGCTTTGTAAAAGGGAAGACAAAGGAGAAAGTTATGGACAATAATGAGAACAGAAGGTTTGAAGATTATTCGGACCCGCGTGTGACCAATCTCAACGGGGAACCGTACAGCCCGTATGAGGCGGACGTAAATCCGCTGAAGAATCACTTTGGTGCAAAGCTGACATTTTCTATTATTGCAATCGTGATCGGTGCATTGATGTTTATCGGATCGGCGTTTTGGGGCGTGTTTTTCCTTGGTTCTGCGATTATGGCATGCATTTTTGCCTGTCTGCAGAATCGGGATTACAAGGCCGGCAACTGGCAGCTGTTTCGCCGGAACCGCACACTGGCAACGATCTTTTTGAGTATATCGCTGGTGCTGGATGTGTTGTTTCTGATCCTGGTAGTGATCGTTGTGATCGTTGCGGTTGTCGAGATCTCGAATGCTGCGGGAGGACATCATTCGTCCCCGGATTCGATCATTGAGGAGATCATCGGAGATAATAATGACGATTATGATGGCGATGATGGAAATTTTGGTGATGACGGTGACGACACGGATGATACGGATGATACGCACGGTGACACCGATTTTGATGTGGATGAGTTTGGCATTAATAACCTCGAGGGTGGATATGTCGACATGGTTGCAGGTTACAATGCATTTGAACTGATGGGAGCTGATGTCACACTTCCGATGCCCGTGCAGGATTTTACGGATGCCGGATTCTATTTGAATGATGAGGACTTAAACGAGACGATCGAGGCGCACAATTCCTATGGTTATGCGTATTACAGCCAGAATGGCGATCAGTATCTCGGAACGATTTTTGCCTACAATGTTAAGGGGCATGACGTGAAGGTGAAGAACTGCACCATCGGAGGAATTACGATCAGCCAGCATGGCGATGTCGATCTGAAGATGGTTGGAGGTATCACATTCGGTTCCTCGCCGAAAGAGGCGATCAAGGTGTTCGGAACCGATGTGACAGGTGTGGAGGACGAGGAAAGCAATCGCTCGTACAGCTGGCTTTTTTCACATGGCTACTCGACGAGTGTTGAGCTGGATTACCGCTCGAACAAGCTGGAAGAAGTATGGATCATGAATTACGATACATTGTCGGATTATTGATGGTAATTCGCAATAAGCGGCCCGGGCGGTATGGCTCGGGTCCTTTTTGCTTAAAATTCTATAAATACTAATAAAAACCAGTGGAAAAAAGTTGGAATTTGTGACACAATAAAGGGGTACATTGGGATGAGAAGGAGGTTTAAATGCATTTGAAGATAGATAGAACAAAGAAAACAAATAAAATGCGCAAGCGCTTGTATGCATCGGTTGTGATCGTATCACTTGCGGCGTCACTCGCTGCCGGCGCAGCCTATGTTTCACCGACTTATACATATGCCAAGACTGCGAAGCAGAAGCGCGATGAGGCAAAGAAGAATTTAGAGAAGACGAAGGATCAGATTTCTGGCATTAAGGATGATCAGGCGGCAAATGCTGCGGAACTTAAGGAGACATCCAACAAGCTGAACCAGCTGCTCGCGGAGCAGAAGCAGCTTGCAAAAGACATTGAGAACAAGCAGGTGGAAGTCGAGGAGACGGACAAGGAGCTGGAGAAAGCACAGAAAGCGGAAGCCAAGCAGTATAAGGCGATGAAGCTGCGTATTCAGTACATGTATGAGAACAGCACGGACAATTCGCTTTGGACGGCAATCTTTGAATCGGACGGACTTGCCGATATGCTCAACCGTATCGAGTATGTCAGCGATCTCTACCAGTCGGATCGTGATCTGATGGACAACTATCAGGCAGCTGTGCAGCAGGTGACGGACAAGACGGAGCAGCTTGCGGAGGATATGAACAATCTGCTTGCATTACAGGATCAGTACGACGCGAAGCAGGGGGAACTGCAGGCCGCAGTCAATAAGTTAGAGAAACAGAAAGAAACCTACAAGCAGCAGCTTGCGGATGCCAAGGAGCAGGCTGCGGAATATCAGAAGACATACGAGAAGCAGGCTGCGATCGTGCAGGCACAGGAAGCAGCGGCTGCGCAGCAGGCGGCAAGCAGCTATCAGGGCGGCGGTACCGGTTCAAGCGGTGGATTTGGCAACGATTCCTACCTGAATGATCCGTCCTATAATCCGTCCAATGCGACGAACGTAAGCGGAGCGGACATTGTGGCTTATGCGCGCCAGTTCGTCGGAAATCCGTATGTATGGGGCGGCAACAGCCTGACAAACGGTGTGGACTGCTCCGGATTTGTACATCAGGTATATGCGCACTTCGGAATCAGCACACCGCGTTATTCGCAGGCGTTTAAGTCGGTCGGACAGCCGGTTGCGTTCCAGAATATTCAGGCGGGAGACGTTGTGGTATATCCGGGTCATGTGGCAATCTACATCGGCAACGGATGCATTGTTGAGGCGCAGTCGACACGTGCCGGAATCACGGAGACTCGTTCGGTCAACTGCCATACCATTACGGCAATCCGCAGACTGGTTTAAACAATGCGTACGAAAATGAGCGATAAGAGAAGAAAATATACACATCTGGTTACGTTGGTTTTACTTTTGATCATCGTGGGACTCGGTGTGGGTTCCCGGTGGCAGACGAAGCAGCGGCAGCAGCTTGTCTATCCGGAGGCTCTGGATAAAGTCGCGGCATCGGTGAACGGTACTTCGCTCACCCTTCGCGATATCGCTTTTTATGTGGCGTATGAGGAAGCGGAAGTGGAAAAGCAGGCGTTCGCCTATGATGCGGAGCATCCGAAACGATACTGGAGTCTTCATCTGAATAACACGTATGTCTACGCAGCGGCGCGCAATGCCGTCATTCAGATGGCAATCCACGATGAAGTGTTTTATCAGATGGCACAGAAGGAAGAAATCTCGCTCACGGATGAGGAGGAGCAGGTCTTGTCCGATAAGGAGCAGGAGTTCTGGCAGGATCTCGTGGAGGACGGCAAGGATGCGATGCTCGGTGTGTCGGAGACTGATATTGAGGAAACGATGCGTCGGATCGCGTATGCCGAGAAGTACCAATCGATCTACGCACAGATGCAGGGGGGTTCCTATGAGGATTATGCCTTTACGGGGGATGCTTATGTTGCGCTTTTGGAGGAACAGGATTATACAATCAACCAGAAGATCGTCAAGCGCCTTGGAGTTGGGACAATTACCCTGGATTATAGTGATTCAGAGAATAATAAATAGAAAGAAGATAAGAAAATGTCAGTAAAAATTGGAAGAAATGATCCGTGTTGGTGCGGAAGTGGCAAGAAGTATAAAGCATGCCATGCCGCGTTTGATGATAAGATTGCGCGTTTTGCGCAGGAAGGACATCGTGTGCCGACGAGAGACCTGATCAAGAATGCGGATCAGATCGCAGGTATCAAGGAGAGTGCCAAGATCAACGTTGCGGTGCTCGACTACATAGAGGAGCATATTCACGCAGGCATGAGCACTGCGGAGATCGACAAGATTGTCTACGATATGACGACCAGTATGGGAGGCATCCCGGCGCCGCTCAATTATGAAGGCTATCCGTACAGCGTTTGTACATCCGTCAACGAGCAGGTGTGCCACGGTTTCCCATCGGAGGATGTCATTCTTAAGGAAGGCGATATCGTTAATGTGGATTGTTCCACAATTCTTAACGGATATTTCTCGGATTCCTCGAGAATGTTCTGTATCGGAGAAGTCTCCCCTGAGAAAAAGCGCCTCGTTGAGGTAACAAAAGAATGTGTTTATAAGGGACTCGAAGCGGTTCGCCCGTGGGGATTCCTTGGCGATATGGGACAGGCGGTGCATGATCATGCATACGCCAACGGCTATACGATCGTCCGTGAGATCGGCGGACACGGTGTGGGACTTGAGTTCCACGAGGAGCCTTGGGTTGGCTATCATTCCAAGAAGGGAACCGAGATGCTTCTCGTTCCGGGCATGATCTTTACGATCGAGCCGATGGTCAACATGGGCGATGTTGAGATCTATATTGATGATGAGAATGGTTGGGAGGTATATACCGAGGACGGACTTCCGTCCGCACAGTGGGAGATCATGGTTCTCGTCACTGAGGATGGCGCTGAAGTTCTTAGTTGGTAAATGTGTCATGTTTTCGCAGAAAACGTGACATGCAGTGTCCGCCCTTTGCCGAAGGCAAATTTGCATGGGCGGATGTTCCCGCCAAGCGTCAACCATGCGATAGCATGGTTGATGTTTCTAAAGTGCAATGATATGAAATGGGCGGATGTTCCCGCCCGGCGGTTTATGTTCCCGGAGAGGAAAAACAATGAAAGACTGTATGACAACCTTTACGAAGGTACAATTTAATACGTTTGAGCCGGAGGAGGACAAGCTTCGCATCGAGGATATCGCGCATGCACTCTCGATGATGGTGCGTGCGAACGGACATTTTCCGGAATTTTTCTCGGTCGGACAGCATTGTATCCAATGCTGCCGCGAGGCGATGGCAAGAAATTACGTGCCGGAGGTCGCTCTGGCATGTCTGCTTCACGACGGAAGTGAGGCGTATCTTGCGGATGTCACCCGTCCGGTCAAGAAGAATATGACGATGTATCTGCAGATTGAGGAGCAGTTACAGAACATGATCTATCATAAGTTCCTCGGTTATGTGCCGGAGGGCGAGGAGGCGGTTCTGGTCAAGAATATCGATGATGCCTGCCTCTATTATGAATTTGATCATTTTATGGGCGAAAAGCTTTTTCCGGTGGAACCGGTCATGATGGGCAGCCCGTCCTATGAGGTACAGCCGATGAAGGATGTCGAAGAGGAATTCCTTGCGCTGTATCATCAGGTAAAGAAACAGATGGAGAAGTAACAGATTTATGAACAAGAAAGAAGTATTGGAACTCAAGCGAAGATTTAAGAAGGATGCGGCGACATTTACGAAGGTGTGTGGCTGCTATGTGGACGGCAATCACAACAAGATCTGCAAGTTTGCCAACACATTTTTAAACCTTGAGGACGATGAATATTATAAATATCTGGAGATCGCGAATAAGGCATTATCCGGTTCGCTCGGCAACAATCTGCTCGAGCTGCATTTCCCAATCGAGGAGGAAGAAGTCGGCGGAAGACAGCAGATCCTGATGGCGCTTCGTGCAAGCAGGCTCGAGGATGAGAATCTGCTTGATACGTTTTATGACCTTGTGATCGATACGTTTGACCATGCGGGAAATTATCTGATCGTTCTGTTCCATGACGCATACGATGTCATGACAAGAACGAGCGATAACAACAACCTCGATGAGTCCGAGGAAGTGTATGAATACTTAATCTGTGCGATCTGTCCGGTCGATCTGTCCAAGCCGGGACTCGGCTTCTTGGAGGACGAGCACCGCATCGGACCGCGTGTGCGTGACTGGGTGGTCGGAGCCGTGGATACGGCATTCTTATTCCCGGCATTCAACGATCGAAGCACGGATATCCATTCAACGCTTTTCTATACAAAGAATACAAAGGAGCCACATTCCGAGTTTATGGCAAACGGATTGGGTTGCGGCATCGAGCGCACGGCAACGGAGCAGAAGATGGCGTTCCATTCTATCGTGCGCAATGTGCTCGGAGCGGAGGATGAGCATACCGATGAGGTACTGCTTGATATCCAGCAGAACTTAAGCGATATGATCGATGAGTATGCCGAGACCCATGATTCGGACGAGGATGTATTCCTGCTGGATAAGGAAGTGGTCGGCAAGCTACTTGCGGACAGTGACATTTCCGAGGAAAAGGCATCCCGCATCGAGAAGTCGGTGGATGAGGCTTTCGGCGAGAAGCCGCCGGTAGCGGAGCATGTGATCGATTCGAAGGCTTTGGCGCAGAATGAACTTCGCGTGGAGAAGATGGCACTCGAGGATCAGGTCGGAACGCTTACCGTGCAGCTGACTGAGAAGGATGAGGCGCTTGCGGAGCGCACTTCGCAGCTGATCGAGAAGCAGGAAGAGATCGATAATTATATCGCAGAGACAAAGACGTATGATGTCGTGCTTCGCGTGAAACCGGAGAAGGCTTCGCAGATCAAGTCGCAGATGATCGACGGACAGAAATGTCTGGTCATCCCGATGAAGGACGATGAACACGCCACGATCAACGGCGTGAATACAACGGTTTAGCTAGTAGATTAAAATCGCTCAGGACTTAAGTTTGATATGTACCTCTTTTACTGGACATCCAGTGAAAGGGGTATTTTTATATGTTTATATAAAACGACAAGAATGGAAAATATATAGCAAAATCAGGCATGGATTTTATAAATAAAGAGAGATAAAGTCGTATTACGAATGATGTATGTAAGCAAAGGAGAAGAATTTAGATGACGGAATGTAATTATAGAGAAATGCAATTACCGTTCGAGACGGTTCCTTTTAAGGAAATGAATCGAAAACAGGCAGTACAGTATTTAAATTGGTATATAGAAGTGTTGGATGAGAGAATTGCATATCTTGCCAATCATGTACATGAGACGGGCGGGGATGTTATATTTGATTATTCACCGGAGTCGTTGGATCCGTTATGGGAATGGTTTATGCCGAGAGTGAAACTAGTTCCGATGTCCGAGGAGAGAAGAAAGGAGGAAATGAAAGGAATTAAACCATGGATGGTAAAATATATGCCGGAATTGGGACTGGAAATTTCTTCTTATACATGGCGCGTTATGTATGATATTACGGCATATTGTGGTCAGGTTGTTGTGAAAAATATACCTGAGTTGCATTGGGGGTGTTTGAGCAGACCCAAGAGCCTGGTTGGATTAAATGAGCCTTGTTTGCTAGGCTTTCCTCATAAGATGAGATATTATGTATGGAATGCGGTTGATATATGCCGACAGAATCGGTTAGAAGATCCAAATGCGGAAGGAATATCTAGAATATATCGAGTATGTAAAGAAATGATGGAAGAATAGTCTGTTGTTAAGGCGTATTAATCTAAGAGAAGGCACAGAATACTTTGTCTACAGTCTGAAGGGCAAGAAATCAAACGATTTCCTGCCCTGTCTTAATATTTAGTGGAGACCCTAAATTACAAATTAGAAAAAGAATTGACTACGAACACATGGAATTGTAAAATTTAATTTAGCATAAACAAGGGAGATACAATACGTGGTACTTGGAATTTTGGCGCATGTAGATGCGGGGAAGACAACTTTATCAGAGGCGATGCTTTATACGAGCGGACAGATCAAAAGCGTCGGACGCGTCGATCATCAGGATGCCTATCTGGACAATGATGCGCAGGAGCGTCAGCGCGGTATCACGATTTTTTCAAAGCAGGCACGGATGGGGGATATCACACTTCTCGATACGCCGGGCCATGTGGATTTCTCTGCGGAGATGGAGCGCACGCTTCAGGTGCTCGACTACGCAATCCTTGTCATCAGCGGAACGGACGGTGTGCAGGGGCACACCCGCACACTCTGGCGGCTTCTGCGCCACTATCATATTCCAACGTTTCTGTTTATCAATAAGATGGATCTGGCGGGGGCTGACCATGAGGCGGTGCAGGCACAGCTGAAAAAGGAACTCTCGGACGGGTGTGTGGATTTTACGACGGAGCCGTACTGTGGCGGCGGGCAGCCGGATGAGGCTTTTTACGAGGATCTTGCAGTATGCAAGGAAGAACTTTTAACGGAGTATATGGATTCCGGAAGCATCGCACAGGACAGTATCGCGGATGCTGTGGCGGAGCGGCTGGTGTTTCCGTGCTTTTACGGATCGGCACTCAAGCTGGAGGGCGTGGATCATTTGCTCGATGCCCTGCGTGGGTATACGAAGGCGAAGGTATATTCGAAGGAGCTTGCGGCGCGCGTGTACAAAATCGGGAGGGACAGCCGCGGCGTGCGTCTGACGTATCTGAAAGTGACGGGAGGAACTCTGAAAGTAAAGGAGAGGATCTCCTACGATGGACTTGAGGAAAAAGCCGACCAGATCCGCCTGTATTCGGGCGAGAAATTTGATACCGCAGATACGGTTGCTGCCGGGGAAGTCTGTGCGGTAACGGGACTGACTGCGACGTATCCGGGACAGGGGCTTTGGAACGAGAAGACAACGAGTGTTCCGGTGCTTGAGCCGGTGCTCAGTTACCGGATTCAGCTGCCGCAGGATGTCAATCCGGTGGAGATGATGGGCAAGCTCAAACAACTCGAAGAGGAAGATCCGCAGCTTCATATTGTCTGGAACGAGGAACTGCGTGAGATCCATGCGCAGATGATGGGGCAGGTGCAGATTGAGGTGCTGACGCAGCTGATCAAGGACCGGTTTGGAGTGGTCGTTGTGTTCGGACAGGGCAACATCGTTTATAAGGAGACGATCGCGAAGCCGGTTGAGGGCGTGGGACATTTTGAGCCGCTGCGCCACTATGCGGAAGTGCATCTGCTGCTGGAACCGGGAGAGCCGGGAAGCGGAATCGAGGTGGCGAGCGATTGCAGCGAGGACGTGCTGGATCTCAACTGGCAGCGCCTGATTGCAACGCATATCGTGGAGCGTGAGCATCCAGGCGTGCTGACGGGTTCGGCTTTGACGGATGTGAAGATCACGATTCTGACCGGACGTGCACATATCAAGCACACGGAGGGCGGAGATTTCCGGCAGGCGACATACCGTGCGATCCGGCAGGGCTTAAAGTCGACGGAGAGCGTGCTGCTTGAGCCGGTGTATGCGTTTACGCTTGAGGTGCCGCAGGATGCGGTGGGACGGGCGATGACGGATCTTAAACAGCGGTTTGGAAAGTTTGAAACGCCGGAATTTGTTCAGGGAACGGATTTGGCTGTGTTACGAGGTACGGCGCCGGTTGCGACGATGCAGGATTACAATACGAGCGTCCACGCCTACACGAAGGGGCTTGGACATCTGACACTCGATCTTGACGGATACGATGTCTGCCACAACAGCGAGGAAGTGGTGGCGCGGATCGGTTACGACAGCGAGGCGGACACGGCGAATCCGACCGGTTCGGTATTCTGTGCGCACGGAGCGGGCTTTGTTGTGCCGTGGGATCAGGTGCCGGATTACATGCATCTGGATTATGTGTACACACCAGATGGCGGGAAGCCGGAGGATGGCATTTTTTACGATACCGCGGATCAGACTTTCGGTCCGGGCGGAACGTTCGGTGTGAAGAAACCAAATGAGGCCAAAAGTCAGACAAGCTGGGAACTCGATAAGGAGTTGCAGCAGATCTACGCCAGAGAGTTCGGCATGAGTCGCGAGGATGTCGAGGATCAGGAGCGGCGCAAGTGGATGAAAAAGAAGACGAATGAGTCGAAGCCGAACGTGGTCAAATATGACAAGAAGGGCAATCCGATCTATCCGGCGCGCGGTCCGCTGGAAGAATATCTGATCGTGGACGGTTACAATATCATTTTTGCGTGGAAGGAACTGAATGAACTTTCCCGTGTGAATATCGATTCGGCGCGCGATAAGTTATTGGATATTTTAAGCAACTATCAGGGATACAAAGGCTGTCCGGTGCTGGTCGTGTTTGATGCGTACAAGCGCAAGGAGCATCCGGGCGCAAAGTCAAAATATCACAATCTCGATGTTGTCTACACAAAGACGGATGAGACTGCCGATGCGTATATCGAGCGCACCGTGCATGAAATCGGACACAAGTACCGTGTCACGGTCGCAACCAATGATGGGTTGGAGCAGCTTACCGTTATGAGCCAGGGCGCGCTTCGCATGTCGGCGGAAAATCTGCGGCAGGAGATCGAGCGGCTGAACCGGCAGGAGTACGAGGCGTATCTGGAGGAGCAAAGGAGGATAAAATTATGATCGTAGCAGAAGATATGTACAAATTAGGAAGTCAGCGTTCCGCAATCCGCGAATTGTTTGAGTATGGCAAAAAGCGTGCGGCAGAAGTCGGCGCGGAGAATGTCTATGATTTTTCGCTCGGAAACCCGACGGTTCCGGCACCGGACTGCGTCAATGAATCGGTGCGTGAACTGACACATACATTGGACAGCATTTCGCTGCACGGCTACACTTCCGCGCAGGGCGATGAGGCGACCCGACAGGCAATCGCCGATTATCTCAACAAGACATACGGAACCAATTTCAATTCCGCAAATTTCTATATGACAATGGGTGCGGCAGCATCACTTTCTATCTGCTTTAAGGCACTTACAACCGATCCGGAAGATGAGTTCATCACGATCGCACCGTTTTTCCCGGAGTACCGCGTGTTTGTGGAGGCCAACGGCGCAAAGCTTGTTGTCGTTCCGCCACACACCAGCGATTTCCAGATCGATTTTGACGCTTTGGAAAAAGCAATCAGCAAGCACACGAAGGGTGTGATCATCAACTCTCCGAACAATCCATCGGGAGCGATCTATTCCGAGAAAACGATTCAGAAACTGGCAGCTTTGCTGACAAAGAAATCTGAGGAGAACGGCACACCGATCTTTATTATTGCGGACGAGCCGTATCGTGAGATTGCATACGATGGCGTGGAAGTGCCGTATGTGACAAAATATTATGACAATACTTTGGTCTGCTACTCTTACAGTAAGTCACTGTCTCTGCCGGGCGAGCGTATCGGTTATGTGCTTGTGCCGGACGAAGTGACCGAGAGCAAGACGGTCTATGCGGCAGTAGCCGGTTCCGGACGCGCGTTAGGCTATGTGTGCGCGCCGAGCATGTTCCAGAAAGTGATCGCATCCTGCGTCGGACAGACCGGAGATATCGAGCTGTATAAAAAGAATCGTGATCTGCTTTACGATGGACTGACGAAGATCGGTTACGAGTGCTTCAAGCCGCAAGGCGCTTTTTACATGTTCGTAAAGGCTTTGGAGCCGGATGCAGATGCTTTTTGCGAGAAAGCAAAGGAGGAGGATCTTCTGATCGTGTCCGCAACCGGATTCGGATGTCCGGGTTATGCGCGCATTTCGTACTGCGTGGATTACGATATGATCGAGCGTTCGTTTGCGGCATTTGAGAGACTATATAAGAAGTATCAGTAGGATCAGGTTTCATATACTTTGATGCGCAAAACGGACATCCAGTTTGGAGGAAAGCCCATACGATTCAAAGTTGATTTCGGAACCTGATATGTGACGATTGCTTTTTTCAATTCATAGTAGAACGAACGGAAATCATTTTCAGAAAGAAGATATTTTAAGGAGATAACAGCCGAAAACAAGTCTGATTTGCCATAGTCATAGAGACTACCGGTTTTGGAAATCTTTAATTTGCTGTGTGCCGTACAGTCAGGGATGGAGTCCTGAGTGCGGGCATTAAAAAGCCGGTTTCCGTGTGCGCAAATGTTTCGATACTTGGTAAGAATGATCATCATCTTGCCAAGTTCGTTACGCCCGATGTTGTGGAAATCATGACATACATTCGTTTTGCATCGACCTTTCAGATAGCGATACATAGTCGACGTCTCGCCTAATGTTAAGTCGGTCATGAGTACCCAGAGAGGTACATCGTGGTATGTGGCAATGTAGTGCGCAATCTGAGGAGAGGCATGCTTTCCATTTAGTTTTCCGTTCATTTTTTGGAATAAGTATTGCAGCGCCGGAATGTGTTTCGGATAATCATAGTTATTAAGATTCTGATAATAGTTCATTCCATTCCCATACAGTAATGTAAAATGATACGAGATGGATGACTTGATGTTTTTCTCAAAGATAAGAATATACTTCAAAAAGATCCCTCTTAATTCGGCATCGAAAAGGTATAATTGATAGATGTCTTCAATTGTTGTTCTGGGGAAATAATTGTGAGTATTGGGATCTTTGAAAATATCTTTGTAGCCGTTGATAAGGCTATAATAACTGATTTTGGTAAGCACATCGACAGCTTGTTCTCGATCAGGAATGATAAGTCCTTTGTGAGACAAATGTTCAAGCTGTGCGGCATAGTCCAAGAAAGGTTTGTTCTGTAATGTAGTTGTCATAAAAATCCCTCATTAGTAACGAAACGGCCCCCGCAGGAGCCGCCCGGGTTGCAGGCTTCTCAAGTTTCCGCAACTCATTCACTGAGCTGATTATATGATATGAACAAGGAATTGTCAATTACAATCTACTCATAATGAGTATATGCGTTACAATTGGATTTTAGTGATAAAAAGTATAAGAATAGGAATGTAAAATATGAGTGATTTAGAGAAGAAGCAGACCGACGAAGGTTTGCAGGGAAACGAGAAACTGGAAGATGCGATCAAGGCGTTGCAGCAGAATCCGACGCAGGAAATGCTCGCCCATGTCCTGACGGTTGTGCGCCGAAGAATGCACGACAAGGGGCAGTTGATTGTTGCGGTTGATCCGCCAAAAGCGGACGGACAGATGCGTCTTCAGGCAATCAAAACGGATGACGGAAGAATCTGGTGGTCGGCTTTTTCCGGGTTCGAGGAAGAAATGCGCGGAAGTGACAACGTGATGTCTACATTTCTTGCGGATATGGAACAGTTGCTTCGCATGGCGATGAGAGAAGAAAGCATTAACGGCATTATATTGAATCCATGGAATGCGACTTTGATGCTCGACAAGCGGTTGATACAGATCATACTTGGGGAGCAGGGGTAGAACAAATGTTAAAGGAATCAATCGGAAGGATGACAGTACAAAAAAGGAATACAAAAATTGTAGCTGCGACAGAGGCGGATACGGAAGAAATCCTCCGTTTGTACAAAGCGCAGCTTGGGCAGGAATTCTGCCCGTGGGATGAACATTATCCGGAAAGGGAAAATATTGCGTTTGACTTGGAACGCGACGCTTTGTTTGTGATGAAGAATGAAAAGGATGAGATCATCGCGGCAATCTCGATCGATGAGGACCCGAATGTGGAAGAGCTGATCTGCTGGAGCCGGCAATTGCAGCCGGGTGGAGAACTGGCAAGACTTGCGGTGCGGCAGGATTATCAGAATCAGGGAATCGCGCGGACGATGATCGAGTATGCGATGGATGTCCTTCGCAGACAGGGAAAGAAAAGCGTGCATTATCTTGTAAATCGCAATAATATTAAGGCGGTGCGCTCTTATGAGCATCTGCATTTTTCGCAGGTGGGGAGTTGTGAAATGTATGAACAGCCGTTTTTGTGCTATGAGCAGAAATTGTAAAATATTAAAAATCCTGGAGTGCCAGCTCCAGGATTTTTTGTGTCTTACTTTAGGTAATTCAGGGTTTTTAAGCTTCCTTCATCGAAAGTATACTCCGGTGTGCGAAATGGATATGAGATCTCGTCCTCATAATACCAGGGATCATCCTCATGCGCCGGATTTTTCAGTACATGGAACTGCTGCGCCGGCATATAGCCCTGTGCAAGAAGGCATGCTTTCTTGCCACTTACGTTTTCACATAAATCCACGATCATCACAACATGTCCGGGATGTCCACCCTTTAAGAAAACATCTCCCACCTGAATATCGGAAAGAGCAATCGGTTCTGCCTCGGTATCCATCGAAGCGGTTCCGGCATAGGTGAAGACCATGCGCAGATACTTTTGGAAACATTCGTAGGAAGTATCCGGCTGTGCGCTTTTGGTCCAGCTTACATTGTTGCCGTTCACCTGAATGCGGTAGCCGTCTGCCCACTTGGTATATTGGGCATCAAAGCCGCTGGTAAAATGAAAAGCGATGCGATCGTATTGTCCGGTGCTCCAAAAGTATTCCGCATAGACACGGATGACGGAATCGGCGCATTGCTGCAGATCTTCCGGCTCGATCGAAAGGTCAAACACAGCGACATGTGCGCTTTGATTGCCTTTCTCGCTGCCGTCATACAGAAGGACCGGACTTTGATCTTCTTTCATGGCATAGTTACGAAGAAACTCGGCGAGACTTCCGGAATCTTCGGAAGTTCTCGTGTAACCGTCCGGTGTGCGGATACGGCTTTCCAAAGTCATGCCGGATGCATCGATCAGCGAAGCGTCAGGATTATCTTCGGATGCGTTGGATGTATCAGACGGTGTACTGTTTGGCTGCGTCTGATTATTGTCCGTTTGTGGCTGCACGGTGTCATACTCGGCGGAAAGCGAGGTCTCGGTTGGCAGATCGGATTTTTTATGATTAGCATTGCAGCCAATCAATGTGATGCTAATACTTACCATGCACATTTCGAGCAGCAGTTTTTTAATCGCTTTTTTCATATATATTTTTCTCCCTCCAATACAATTTCAGTTCGTTTAAAACGAATCTCTGGTGCATAAAGATTAAATGAACAAAATTGATTCTTTGATGTGTATACTGATTGCAGAAATCAGAATAGTAATAAATAATTCTCATTTAAATTATAATCGAATGAAAACACTTGCAAAATACCCGGCGGGGGTATATAATGCAACTCAAAAGATACCCCTTGGGGGTATGTGGAACTTATGTGACGGCTCGCTCTGGCTTGGCTCTGCGGCTGGCTTTTACGTTGCCACTCGTTATCCAAAATCAGGAATTTGCCGAAAATCTCCATTTGGCTCCCTTTCATGATTTCTGTCCGCTCAAGCTTAGACAGTGCCCCTCCGGTTGTCCGTCTGACACAGAATGCGTCCGAGTGATTTTGTGT
>CAKRKX010000043.1 GCA_934358675.1 uncultured Agathobacter sp.
GTATGAGGGAACGTTGACCAAGAAACCTTTGACGGAACCGGTTGTCCCAATGGGATTTGTTATGCTTGCCAATCCAATCCGAAAAGGTGCAAAGGAGACATTTACTTATTTCGCGGAAAATGAAGTGGAAATTAAGGTGATTTCCGGAGATAATCCGTTGACGGTATCGGTCATTGCAAAGGAGGCCGGAATCGCCAATGCAGAACGGTATGTGGATGCATCTGTTTTAAAGACAAAGAGCGATTATTATAATGCGGTCGAAGAATATACGGTATTCGGCCGTGTGACACCGAACCAGAAGCGTATGCTCGTGCAGGCATTAAAGGCACACAAGAAGACCGTTGCGATGACCGGAGACGGTGTCAATGATGTGCTTGCGTTGAAAGATGCGGACTGCAGCGTGGCGATGGCATCCGGAAGCGATGCGGCTTCGAATGTATCGCAGTTGGTTCTTCTGGATTCGGATTTCTCGCGCATGCCGTCTGTTGTGGCGGAAGGACGCCGCGTTGTCAATAATATCGAGCGAACCGCTGCTTTGTACATTGTAAAGAATATTTTCTCGATGCTTCTGGCAATCTTCTCGGTAATTCTGTTGTTGGATTATCCGCTGGAGCCGACACAGGTATCGCTGATCAGTATGTTTACGATCGGAATTCCTTCGTTTATTCTGGCTTTGGAGCCGAACAAGAATCCAATCCGCGGCCATTTCCTGACGAATGTGCTGGTCAAGGCACTCCCGGCAGGACTGACGGACTTTATTGTTGTGAGCGGACTGGTGATCTTCTGTAGAGAATTTGCGGTGGATCTGGATTGTCTGTCGACTTCCTGCACGATCCTCGTTGCAATCGTCGGCTTTATGATCCTGTACCGCATCGCAAAGCCGATGAACGTGGGACATATCATCATGATGATCGGTGTGATCGCCGGATGGCTGTTCTGTATGCTTTTTGTCAGCAAATTCTTTGCAATCACAAGCATTTCAAAACAGTGTGCGATGCTGATGATCGTGTTTGCAATCATTACAGAGCCGGCGCTACGGTATCTGAGCGCTGCGGTGGAGTGGATTTACGGGAAGTTCACAGGGATTCGCGGTTGCAAGGAGCGTTGAAATCGTCTATAATTAAAACAACTATATTTTACTAAAGCAGGTGCGGGTGTGCGTAAACGGATCAGGCAGATTGCCAGAGGAAAGTTTGAATACGAGAAACCGTCGCTCTCACTCCCGGACGAGGAACTGAACATTCAGGTGATCGAGGGACAGGAGTATGCCGGTAATTTTACGATTACCAGCACGAACCATGTACCGGTTCGCGGTGTGGTGTACTCCACAAGTCCGAGAATGGAGTGCCTTACACCGCAGTTTGAGGGCGAAGAAGTACGGATTCGTTATCAGTTTTATAGCAAGGGTCTCGTTGAGGGACAGGAAGAAAAGGGTGACTTTGTGATTGTTTGCAATCAGAGTGTATACAGCCTTTCTTTTTGTGTGTCTGTAACGAAGCTGTATGCGGAGAGTTCGATCGGTCCGGTGCGCAATCTGTACGATTTTACCTGTCTTGCGAGAGACAACTGGAGCGAAGCGTATCAGCTTTTCTATCACAAAGGATTTGCCAATGTGATCAAGGAGAAGGAAGTCAAGGAAGCGCTCATTTATCGGGGCATTCTTGGAGCGAAGCCTTCGCCGCAGAATATGGAAGAGTTTCTGATCGGCATCCGCAAGAAGAATAAGATCGGATTTGCGCTGGATCAGAAGGAATGCCGGCTGAATGCGGTGGAGGAGACTCTTCAGCAGTCTGTGGAGATCAGAAAAGATGAGTGGGGCTATCTGGAGCTGCATATCAGTACAGATGCGGATTTTATCCGCCTGTCGGATAAGCGGATCACAACGGAGGATTTCCTCGGAAGTGCCTATATGCTCAAGTATCTGGTCGATTACGATAAGATGCATGCGGGCAACAATTATGCGCGCATCATTGTAAAATCCATCTACGAGACGCATGCGTTGGAAGTGTATGCGTATAAAGGAATCAAGCCGGAAGAGAAGAAGACTTCTCTGCGCGCGGAGATCAAAGAGTGCAAGGCCGGCATTATGGAGCTGTATCAGGCATACCGCTTGAAGAAGATCGTGACCGGTGTGTGGGCGAATGAGACCGTGGAGATATTAAATCATCTGCATGCGATCGTTCCGGATGAACCGATGTATGTGCTGATGAAGGCGCAGGCGCTGGTGATCAACCGGCAGCGGCAGGAGGCGGAATGGATCCTTGATGCGTTCAAGCGTGACTGGGCGGACCATCATGCACCGGAATGGGGCTATTATTTGTATATTATGACGTTGATGGAGCGGGAGCCTTCTTATGTGGATCGTATGACGCATGAGATCGAGGTGATATTCCATGAGAACCCGGATTCCGTGCTTCTTTTCTGGGTATTGTCCTTTCTGGAAGAGGATTATTACAACAACAGTGCGCACAAGCTCAAGGCGTTCGAGCACTGGGTGATGGACGGATGCGCATCGCCGTATCTGTACATAGAGGCATATTATCTGATGTGGCAGGATCCGTATCTTCTGACGAAACTCGGCAGGTTTGAGATCCGCATTCTGCGTTGGGCGATCCGTCGTCAGGCGTTAAATCATGAGCTTGCGGCACAGATTTTCGAGGTGGCGCAGCCGAATACCGGTTTTGACCAGACGGTGTATGAGCTGCTCTGTGCGGCGTATGAGGTGGATCCGAGCCCGGAGAATGTCGGATTTATCTGCAGTTATCTGATCCGCGCACAGAAGTTTGACGTGTGTTATCACAACTGGTTTGAGATGGGAATCGAGCTTGAACTTCGCATTACGAGCCTGTATGAAGCGTATCTGCTTTCGCTCGATGAGCGGGCGATCGGGCATGTGCCGAAGATTATCCGGATGTATTTCCAATATGACAGCAATCTGCCGTACCGCAAGATGGCGATCCTGTACAACAATATCATTGCATCGAAGAAGTCGGATCCGGAGATGTACGCAAAGTATCAGCGCACGATGGGGCATTTTGCGATGGAACAGGTGGAGCAGGAGCATATGGACGACAATCTGGCGGTGCTCTACGAGGATATGTTAGACCTGGGACTGGTCAATGAGGAGCTGGCACATTGTCTGGCGCGCATCCTTTTTACGCGCAAGCTGATCGTCTTTGACAAGAAGATGGTGCGTGCAATCATCTACCAGAAGCCGCTGAAAGAGCCGCAGATCGTGCCGATCGTGGAGCAGGCTGCGTATTTTCAACTGTTCTCGGATCAGTATGTGGTTCTGTTCGAGGATGAGAAGGGACGCCGCTATGTCAGTAGTGTTTCTTACAGGCTGGAGAATCTGATGAAGCCGGATGCTTACCTTGAAAAATGCATGCCGCTTGCACCGGACGAGCTGCCGTATATGATCTCTTATTTCGAGAAAAAGCCGAATTATCTGACATACAGCCAGGAGGATGAGGCATATTTTCCGAGGATTCTGTTTGCGAAGGAGCTGGATGCGACGTATCAGGCGGATATGGCGCAGGAGATCTTAAGATATTACCAGACGAAGGAACCGCAGACGCTTGTCACGGATTATCTGGAGCAGGCAAACTATGCGACGATGCCGCAGGCGGTTCGACAGTATATGTTTGAGATGCTGGTGGATAACCATATGTACGACGAGGCCTATGCGTGCATGGAAATCTACGGAATGGATCAGTTTGGCATGGCTGCCAGGGTGACGCTTGCAAGCTACAAGATCCGTCAGCTTGCGGATGAGGAAGAAGAGGACGAGAAGGTGCTGCTGCTTGCGGCAAACGCTTTCGTCAATAAGAAATATAATGATGCGATTCTTGATTATCTGTGTCGTTTCTATAATGGACCGTCGCAGACGATGCTGCGTCTGTGGAGGGCGGCAAGAGAGTTTGAGATCTCGACATTTGAGCTTGAGGAACGCATTCTTGTGCAGATGATGTATGCGCAGGAAGATTTAAAAGATGTGGAGAATGTCTTTGCACATTATTATGAGGGAGACGGGAGAGAGCTTGTTGTGCTGGCGTATATCAGCGCGCGGGCACATGCCTATTTTGTGCAGGATGAGCCGCTCAGCGAGGATGCGCTGCTTGTGATCACGGATCGCTATAAGCGGCATATGGAATTAAATGATGCATGCCGTCTGGCGCTTTTAAAATCTTTAGCGCAGATTTCTCAGCCGGACGAGGCACAGTATGCGATGGAAGATGCACTTCTTTCGGAATATACATGCCGCAATATGAACTTCGCTTTTTACAAGAGGCTGGATAAGCGGCTTGTGCACAAATATCACTTGTACGACAAAGTCTTTCTGGAATACCGGACGAGCCCGAAGAAGCATGTGGTGCTTCATTACAGCAGGGATGAGGATGGAGAGAATTTTGTCAAGGAGGACATGCCGGATGTGTATGACGGTATCTTTGTCAAACAGTTCGTTTTGTTCTTCGGGGAGATGGTACAGTATTACATAACCGAGGAGTATGGCAATCAGGTTGAGGTGACACAGTCGAGCAGGCTGACGAGCACCGATATCTATTCGCAGAAGGATGAGAGCCGCTACAATCTGCTCAACCAGATGCTGATGTCAGCCACCCTGCAGGATGACAAATCGCTGTACCACAATATGAAACAGTACGCCGGTTTTGATGAGGTGACGAAGAAAGTATTTAAGCTTTTATAATGAGGAATGACGATGGAGAATCCGTATTATCTGGGCATTGATCTGAGTGATTCGTATGCCATGGTAAGCTTTTATGAACTGAATATGAGTGAGCCGGATACGGTGAGTCTGATCGCGGGAAGTGAGAATTATCATGTTCCGACACTGCTTGCGCGGCGCAAGAATGTCGGCATGTGGTATTACGGCGAGGAAGCGCGTAAGATGGCGAAGACGAGTGAGGTCATCTGTGTGGATTCGCTGCTCCGCCGCGCGGTAGCGGGAGAAGTCATCCGTGTGGGCGGGGAGAGTTACGAGGCGGTCGATCTGCTGGCTTTATTTTTGAAGAAGGTGATGGAGCTTCCGCTCAAGCTCGGTAACGGAAGGAGCGTCAGCAGGCTGGCAATCACGGTGGATCGTCTGACAAGGGAGAATATGGAAGTGTTCTGGAAGGTCGCAAGCCGTCTGGAACTGACCGCCGACCGTTTTATGGTGGTGGATCACAAGGAGAGCTTTTATTATTTCTCGTTAAGTCAGCAGGAGGCGCTCTGGCTGCATGATGTGTTCTTATTCTCCTGTGAGGGCGACAGTCTGTACGCCTATGATCTAAAACGCGACATGCGCACAACACCGCAGGTCGTATCGATCCATGAGTCGCCGAAATACGCGCTGAGCGGGGATCGGGATGCATCTTTTGTTGAGATCATGAACAAGATGTTTGAGAACCGGATCATCTCAACGGTTTATCTCGTCGGAGACGGTTTCGACGGTGGCTGGATGAAGAACGCGCTCAATGTGATGTGCCGCGGGCGCAGAGCTTTCATGGGTAAGAACCTTTTTTCCAAAGGCGCCTGTTATGCGGCTGCCGTGCGGGATAAGGAGAACTGGCCGTACATTTACATGGGCGAGAATGAGATGAAGTTCAATTTGAGCCTTAAGGTCAGGGATAAAGGCAAGGTCGCTTTCTACAATCTGATCAGTGCGGGAAGAAACTGGTTTGAGACGAAGGGGGAGTGCGAGGTGATCCTCTCCGGCACACCGGAGATTGATTTCTGGAAGCAGCTTCCAAACAGCCGTGAGGCGAAGATCGAGACGCTTGAGCTGACGGATCTGCCGCGCAGACCGGATCGCACGACAAGGGTGCGTGTGGTTGCAACGCCGATCGCGGACGACAAGATCGCGATTGAGATCAGGGATCTCGGATTTGGTGAATTTTTCCGCGGAACAGATAAAGTGTGGAAGTATACGATGGTAATGTAGAGGTTGTTATGGGTGAGTTATTATATTGTCATGAACCGATCGCGGCGCTGCCTTACTATGTGGAGGGAATAGGGATCAATCTCTATTCGATGGAGGAACTCAGTTATTACATCATGGGTAACACGTTTCTTCTGGACAACTCCTTTATGAGTGAGGAACTGTGTACGTGGGTCGAAAAACAGATGGGACTTTATAAGCTGGCAGAACAGCTTCGCGATATCATGCGCGGTCAGGGAATGCTGTCGGATTTTGTGTTTAAGATCCTTGAGCAGACCGGATACTGTACGACCGGGGAGATGCAGGATATCGTGCTGACGATCCGTCAGATGGAAGAGAAGTCGGATTTTGAGTGCAATAAGATCCGTGCGGATCAGCTGATGGAAAAGCAGAAGTATCTTGCGGCGATCTATGAGTATAAGAGGCTTCTTGACTCGCCGGATGCAAAGGATGCAACAACGCTTCTTTGCGGCAATATCTGGCATAATCTGGGCACCGCGTATGCACGCCTTTTCCTGTTCGGGGAGGCTGCCAGATGCTATGAACAGGCGTATCAGCTGAATGAGTCGAGGGAGTCGCTTCGGGAATGTCTGCTTTGTTTCCGCTGTCTGCATGATGATACGGGATTCATGCGCAAGGCGATGGAGTACAATATCGACGAGATGGGAATGCAGGAGATCCGGAACGAATTATCGATTGCAAGCCGCTCGGAGTATCTGACCAAGTTCGAGGAACATCTGGAGGAACTTGCGAAAGCACAGGACGGCAAAGCCAGATCACAGGCGAAGAATGAGATTAGTGATATTATCTTCCGGTGGAAAGAAGAATACCGGAGAAGTTGCAGAGTATAAAATTTATGATTTTTTCTAAAATATTTCGCAGAAACAAAAGAAAATATGATGAGCAGGAGTATGATCAGAGTGAGTACGCCAAGCTGCAGACACAGAGCATCGTCGAGGAACTGAACCTGTCGGATGAGGCGCAGGCAAAGCGTTACGTGATCGATCTGTGTGAGCAGATGATCGCGGCATCCAAAGAGTTGGAGGATGCAAGAAGTGAGTACGATCTTGTCACCTGTTATCTGACGGATATCCAGATCATCGAGGAATTGACGGAGGCGGAGCGCGCACCGATCCTTGACTGTGCGATGCATGTGGCAAAGCTGGACAAGGAGCGCAATGACTTCTTAAAAACGCAGCGAAAGTTATCCGAGACGCAGTTTGCGCAGATGCAGGAGGAAGAGGATAATCTTCCGGGGATCATAAAGCGTTTAAAAGAGAATGAGCGCTATATGGACGCGGTCAAGAAGGATCTGGTGTACCTTGAGGGACAGAAGCTCCAGTGGTCGATCCTCAGAAATGAGGCACTTCAGGCACAGAAGCTGCTCCGTAAGGCGGCATGTTATCTGCTTGCCGTGTTTGCTTCTGTTTTCGTATTGCTTCTTGTAGGAGCGTGGTATTTTCAGTTTGATTCCGCGCTTCCGCTGACGATCGCAGCATTTATCGCGGTACTTGCAGGGGGTTATGTGCTGGTTCGTTATCAGGACAGCCAGCGGGATATCCGGCGCGCGGATGTGAACCGCAATCACGCGATCTCACTGGAAAATCATGTGAAAATCAAGTATGTCAATATCAAGAATGCGGTCGATTACACCTGTGAGAAATACCATGCGCGCAATTCGCAGGAACTTGAATATGTGTATGAGCAGTATCAGGATGAGGCAAGGGAGAAGGAGAAATTCCGCAAGACGAGCGATGATCTGGATTATTATTCCAAGTCGCTCGTGCAGTATCTGACACGCCTTCGCATGTACGACGCACGCGTGTGGATCAACCATGCAAATGCGATCGTGGACAGCCGTGAGATGGTGGAGTTGAAGCACAATCTCATTGAGCGCCGCCAGAAGCTACGCGCCCGTATGGAGTATCAGATCCGCACAATCGCCGACATGAAGAAGGAAGCACGAAAGAATATCAGTCGCATCGGCAACAGCGGTCCGCAGATCGAGGCAATCATCCGCAAAATTGAATCCATCAATCCAGCGTTGTAAAAAGAACCGGTTAGGGCACCGGTTCTTTTTGTATCATTTGAATTTGATGAAAAAGTTTCCTTTCTGACGCATTTTCATATCATAATAATGCATTAGATCAGAAAGGAAAAACAAATGGAGTTTATGGATCAGATGGAACACACACAAGAGTGCAAGTGGCAGACCCCGGGTATGGCGTACGTTCCGTGGCAGCAGTTCACCAGAGCATATGAACCGCGGCAGGCACTATCGGCGGGAACGATCTTTCCGGAGCTCGACAAGCCTTTTACCGGAAAATGCATGATGCGACAAGGAGGACGATGCCGATGAACCGACCGAATCGCGGACAGCAGATGAACCGTCAAGAACTTTTCGACTGGATCAGCATGCTCGGTTTCTGTGCCGTAGATATGATGCTGTATCTGGATACGCATCCGGATGACGAGGATGCACTCAACTATTTTCAGCAGTGCACGGATCTGTATCGCAATGCGAAGGCTTCCTATGAGGCGCAGTACGGACCGCTCAATGCATTCAGCAATGATTCGCTCACGGAGTGGAAGTGGAACGAAGGCCCGATGCCTTGGGAAGGGGGAAGATAGTTTATGTGGAATTATGAAAAGCGGTTACAGTATCCGATACGGATCAGCACGCCGAATGCAAAGCTGGCGTCGTATATTATCAGTCAGTATGGCGGTCCGGACGGCGAATTAGGCGCATCCATGCGCTACCTTTCGCAGCGGTTTTCCGCTGCAAATCCGCGTGTTGCGGGGCTGCTTACCGATATCGGTACAGAGGAGCTTGCGCATCTTGAGATGATCGGTGCGATCGTAAGGCAGCTGACAAAAGGTCTGTCGGCGAAGGAACTGGAGGCGGCGGGTTTTGCACCGTATTATATTGATCACACGGCAGGTGTGTGGCCGCAGGCCGCCGGCGGTGTCCCGTTTAATGCCTGCGAGTTTCAGTGCAGCGGCGATGCGATCGCGGATCTGGTGGAAGATATGGCTGCGGAGCAGAAAGCGCGTAAGACATACGACAACATTCTGCGTCTTGCGACCGATCACGATGTGGCGGATCCGATCCGTTTCTTAAGAGAGCGTGAGATCGTGCATTTCCAGCGTTTCGGTGAGGCACTTCGCATGGTACAGGAGGAGCTTGACAGCAAAAATTATTATGCGTTTAATCCGGATTTTGATTGTTCAACCGGAAGAATGGATATGGGAAAAATAAACAATATTTCTAAAAAATAACAAATAGAAACGAATATTAGCAAAATAAGACAAAAAATTCGTACAATTTGTGATAAATGGCTTGTTATTTTAGCATTAAAAGAGTAGTATGAATGTATATAATACAAATACAGAACGAATGGGTTTGGTTATTAAGATGAGGTGGAAATATGGGTAAAACAAAAGACAAAGTACAGAAAATCAAAAATGAAAACGTGCGACAGCGTGTACAGAAATCATTTACCGTTGTTACGGTAATGTTGGGATGCGCAGCGCTGATCGGCATTGTTGCATTGTTCGTAATGACTTCCCTGTATGAGCATGCGTTAAAGAATTACGGTTTTTCACAGGGTGACATTGGTAAGGCGGTGGTTACATTGTCCGAGACAAGAAGTTCGCTGCGTGCGGCTGTCGGATATATGGATTCAGATGAGATTTCCGATATGCAGGATACTTACGCACAGAAAAAAGAAGCTTTCCAGGGATATTTTGCAGATATTGAGGATAGCGTAGTGAACAAGCAGGGCCGTGAAATCTATGACAAGATTGCCGGCGAGCTGGATGAGTACTGGGCGCTCAGTGATTCAATCCTTGATGCGGGAAGTACGACCGATCCGGGCGCTTCCGCACAGGCACAGGCACAGGAGTATGAGGAATTAAAGGGTAAATATGATACCATTTACAGTGATTTCGCATCGCTCATGGACTTAAATGTAACGAAGGGTGATTCTCTTGAAGTTACACTCCGTGTTGTAAAATGGATTCTTGTGATCGCTATGATCCTGATCCTTGTTGTTTCCTTCATTATTTCAAGAAAACTTGGAAACAAGATCGCGATCGGAATCGAGAAGCCTCTGAAGGATTTACAGGGACGCCTTAAGACATTCGCACAGGGTGATTTAAGCAGTCCGTTCCCGGAGGTAGAGGTCAGAGACGAGATTGCCGAGATGATCGAGGAAACCAAGGAGATGGCAGATCAGCTTGATCGTATCATCACTGATGCAGGTGAGATCATGGGCGCTATGGCTGACGGTGATTACACAGTCGGCACCAAGATCGAGAATGAGTATGTCGGACAGTTCGTTGCATTAAAGGATGCAATGCGCAAGATGAACCGCAAGATGAATACAACACTCCGTGAGGTTGCAGAGGCATCCGGACAGGTACGTGCCGGTTCCGAGAATCTCGCAGAGTCTTCACAGGAACTTGCAGAGGGTGCTACCGAGCAGGCAGGAGCTGTTGAGGAGCTGACCGCAACAATCGAGACAATTACAAGCAGCGTGGAGCAGACTTCCGAGGATCTCCTTGTTGCATATAAGAGTGCAAGACAGTATGCTGATGAGGCTGATCAGAGTCGTGCAGAGATGGAAGCTATGATGGAGGCAATGGAGCGTATCAATGAGACTTCTCAGAAGATTGCAACCATTATTTCCGATATCGAGGATATCGCAAGCCAGACGAACCTGTTGTCACTGAATGCGGCAATCGAGGCTGCCCGTGCCGGTGAGGCCGGAAGAGGATTCGCAGTCGTTGCTGAGCAGATCGGAGGTCTTGCCGATCAGAGTGCGAAGTCTGCGGTTGATACAAGACAGTTGATCGAGGGTGCTTTGCATGAGATCGAGGCCGGTAATGAGGCTGCCAAGAATGCGACTGAGTCTATGCAGCGTGTTGTTATCGGTATCAAGGAAGTGGCTCAGTCAGCTAAGACTCTGAGCGAGAATTCCGCTCAGCAGGCAAAGGCAATGGAAGAGGCCGAGAAGGGGGTTGAGCAGATCTCCGATGTTGTACAGTCCAACTCCGCAGCATCCGAGCAGTGTTCTGCTACCAGCCAGGAGCTTTCCGCACAGTCTGAGTCGTTAAATGAACTGACAAGTGCATTCATCTTAAGAAAAGATAATCAGTAAGAGGCGGTAACGCAGTTCGGTTAAGAGAAAAGTAGAAAGAAACCCGTTTTACGGATTCCTTATGAGGAATTTCGTAAAGCGGGTTTTTTGATGGAGACGAGAAAATTATTGATAATTTTTGTCGAGTTAAATTTGTTGACGATGTAAATGCCCTGACTGTACAATGATAGTGAGTTAGATATGACTAACGCAGTGAGGAGGAGTTTTATGAAAGACAAAAAGCAAAGAGCGATGTCGAGACTGATGGAGATCGCAGGAAATCACAAGTATTTTTCCTATAATGCAGCGTATGTCTGCTCGGCACAGATGATCTTAAAGCTTGGAATCGGAACGGTTGCCTTAATTGGAAGTATGCTTTTAATCAAAAACGAGATCAGTGTTCTGACATTTTTTATGTTCCTGCTTGTGGTGACCCGTATGTATGAACCGCTTCAGATCGCGTTACAGAATCTGTCGGCGATCATCAGTATGGATACGACCTGCGAGCGTATGGATGAGATTCTTTCCCATGAGGAACAGACCGGAAAAAGCGAGCTGACCAATCAGGGATACGACATCGTGTTTGACCATGTCGGATTCTCTTATGAGAGCGGATACGAGATCTTGTCCGATGTCAACTTTACCGCAAAACAGGGGTGTGTGACCGCGCTGATCGGACCGTCCGGCGGCGGAAAGACAACGGTTACAAGACTTGCAGCGCGATTCTGGGATTGCAATAAGGGACGGATCACGGTCGGCGGAATGAACGTGTCGGATATCGATCCGGAGTGCTTGTTGTCGCTGTATTCGATCGTGTTCCAGGATGTGACGTTTTTTAATAATACGGTGATGGAAAATATTCGGATCGGAAAGAAAGATGCGACGGATGAGGAAGTGATGGCAGCCGCAAATCTTGCCAACTGTACGGAGTTTATCGAGAAGCTTCCGGACGGCTGGAATACAATGATCGGAGAGAACGGTTCCGAGTTGTCGGGTGGCGAGCGTCAGCGTATCTCGATCGCGCGCGTATTCTTAAAAGACGCGCCGATCATTCTCATGGATGAGGCGACCGCATCGCTGGATGTGGATAACGAGTCCATTATTCAGGAATCGATCTCGAAGCTGATCGAGAACAAGACGGTTCTTATTATCGCGCACCGTATGCGCACGGTCGACGGTGTCGACAAGATCGTTGTGCTAAAAGACGGTGTCGTTGCGGAGCAGGGAACTCCGCAGGAACTGAAAAGCAAAGACAGCATCTACCGCCATATGGTGGAGACACAGCTTGAAACCGAGCAGTGGAAATATCAGTAGCGATATCAGCGATAGGAAAAATATTTCATCATCTGCGGGATATGGTATAATAAAGCATAAAGAACGCAGGGGTGGGGCATATGAATCGGTTGAAAATAGATAATATAGTAAAGAAATTAATCGAATCGCATACGACAATTTCCACGATGGAGAGCTGTACATCCGGTCTGATCGCATCGATGATCACGGACACGGAAGGCGCATCGGCAATCTTTCCGGGAGGATTTGTGACGTATCTGAACGAGACGAAAATTCTTGTTGGCGTTGACGCAGAGATCATCCGAAAGTATGGTGTGTATTCGAAGGAGTGCGCCGAGGCGATGGCAAAGACGGCGCAGGCGAAGCTCGGTACGGATATTGCTATCGGAATTACCGGAACGACCGGAAATATCGATCTGAACAATGCAGACAGTGTACAGGGGCAGGCTTTTTTCTGTATTCGGATGATGGATCAGACCTATTCGTATGAAATCAGGGAAGATGTTACCGGAAAAAGCAGGCATGAGATTAAGCAACGGTATGCGGAGCGGGTATTTGAGGAGCTGGGAACATTAGTTGCAGGACATTAATAATCATTAGGGGAATGTTATGAAAATGAAACGTGTAAGAAATCCTTTTGGATCGTCAGTTTATACTTAGAACCTAAATGCGGTATATGGAAGTTCCTTTTGTTTTATCACGTATGTATGATTTTAGCAGGAATTGGTATGACTTTATTATATCCGCAAGGGGTAAATTATGGTGCCTCTCCAGCGGTGTTTGCATGTCTTGGCTTACTTGCTCATTGGCTGGTGGTTAATCGGAAATTGTGGCAGGAGTATAAGCAGCAGGATGGTTGGCGATATCTGCTTTACTATCTGATTCTAGGAAATGTATTGGGTATCAGTTCTCTGATTTTTCATTTATTTGGATTTGGATTGGGGTATTTGTTTGGCTATTTTATAAAAGGGGACTCTAAAAATGAAATGCTCTAAAGATGAGATAGTTGCAATCTTAAAGCGGAATCCTTATCTGGATGCGCGCGTTGGATGTGGTTATCAGGACTTCCGTGATTTTGCATGTGGCAGACAGTTTTATGTGGACAAAACGCATTTTATCACGGAATGGCTGAGAAGCGAGGCGAAGGTGACGCTCATCACCAGGCCGCGGTGGTTCGTTCAATGGTAGGACATCTGATTCTGACTCAGAAGATGATGGTTCGATCCCTTCCGGGTGTGCTGAATGATTTCCCATGTTTCACGAGAAGAACGAATGGAACATTAAATTTTGTATTTGCTATTGAATGTGTGTATAAAATATGCTATAATATACACATGATGAAGGAATACAAACTTACAAAAACAACGGTTTCACTAATTAAATATCACATAGTATTTTGCCCGCGCTATCGTCGAAAAATATTTGACGTTGATGGCTTGGAGAAGAGATTTAAGGAGTTGACAATGCAGGAATGCAAAAGCAACGGGATTGACATATATAAAATAGAATGTTGTACAGATTATGTCTATATGTATATCAGTGTCTATCCACAGCAAAGCATCCCAGAAGTTGTTAAGTTGATTAAGGGTGCAACGTCACACAAACTGCGCGAAGAATTTCCAGAGCTGAGTGCAATGCCTAGTTTGTGGACTCGGAATTATTTTGTCAGTACTGACGACGAATTAAGATTAAATACTATTGAATGGTACGTTAATATGCAGAAGAAAAGGGATTAAATTACCTGGTTCTGGTTGTGAAACTAAAATCAATTTACAAACAAGGAGGATTTTTTAATGAAAAAGAAGTATTTTAAAAAAGTAACAAGCTTCATTTTGGCGATTGCACTTGGGCTTACTTGTGTAGGGATTCAAACGAATACGGCACAGGCTGCCAAAACAAAAGCTATCAAAATCACCAACGTAAATGAAGATGTTAAAACGTTGATTGAGGGCGATGAATTCGCCTTAAAAACCAATTATGCCGCTTCAAAGTTGTCTTTTAGCTCTTCGAAGGATACGATTGCCACAATTAGCAAAAAGGGCAAAATTGTCACAAAGAGCGTTGGTACAACTAAGATCACCATTACGTTAAAGGCAAACAAGAAAATCAAGAAAAAACTGACAGTTAAGGTCAAGAAAAACAATCCGCCAAAATTATCATATGAAGATTTTGACGTATCAAGTTTGACCGTTCCGATGTCTTACAGAGGAGAAACGTTTACGAACTATATGGATTTATTAGAGAAATATGGAAAAGAAATACCAACAAGTCCGTATTCTGTAGAGGAAAACATTATTTTATATCCTAATCCAAACATAAACTGTTCAGAAGAAAACAGAACGTTTAAAACTGCCCGCGGAATAGGATTAGGTAGTACAAGAGAAGACGTTTTGCGGGCATATAATCAGCGATGGATGGCCGGTGGAGGAAAGGCCCAGGAATGGATGAAGGAAATGTATAACACAGATGAACATACCGTGACGGAGGCATATGAATTCTTGTATAAAACCGATTACACTTCCTATCATTATGCTTCCATTAAATTTATAATTGATCAAAATGGAAAAGTAATGGTAATCATTTTTAGTTAATACAAAACAAGAAAATCTATCAATTTCAAACAAAAAAAGATCAGACAATTATGTCTGGTCTTTTTTTGTTCATCAATTCATAAAGAATTGTCTAATCAGTTCCAAGAAAATAACAAAAAATGAAAATGATTTAAAATTTTTCTATTTTTTCTTCCATAAAAAATCCAAACACAATCTAAGTAACAATAGAACGAGTTGATAGCACCAGAAAGGAGGCAAATAGAGGCTATGAGAATAGGCTTAACAGAGCTTCTGATCATTGTCGTCATTGCAATCGCAGTTTTGCGGCCGGAAAAGCTTCCGGAGTATGCAAAAAAATTCAGTTTATTCATGGAGAGACTGAAAGAAAGCACAAAAGCGATAAATGAGGTAACGGAACCGGTGCGGGAAGCCGTAAAACCGGTCACCGAACTAAAAAACGAAATTACCGATCAGGTCGAGCAGCTTAAAAACAATATGACATCAACAATGTTTTTATTAAATATGAAAGGAGTATCCGTTTGGTTTGGAAGTGAACAGCAAAGACTTAGAAAATAGTTTGCAGAGATTAAAATATTATTCCTATATTGATAAAATATACAAAAAGGGATAAAATATTAGCATGATCAATTTATATCAAAAAACATGGAATGAAATAAATAACGGAATCGCAGAACGGATGATACAGTTGCGAAAGCGCAAAAAAATCACGCAGAAAGAGATCGCCCGAAGATCCGGTGTGAGTCTTGGATCGGTAAAACGTTTTGAACAAAGCGGCGAGATTTCGCTGCAATCTCTTACAAAGATCGCCATTGCACTGGGCGTGGATGGGGAACTGGATACATTATTTAGTGAGGTGCCATTTGCGTCGATTGAGGAGGTAATGCATGCAACGACTAAATAAACTCGAAGTATTTTACAAGGGGATTCGTGTAGGAACTTCTGTCACCTGTTTATGATCTGACTTACAGCAATTCGCTTGGGGCGAACATGCAACAACCATTAACGGAAATGGAATCAATCCGGGTATGGATGATATTCTTGCAGTTGCAAAAAGTATCGGACTTAACATGACAAAAGCAAAATCCATTGCAAGTGAGATTCAAGACTGTGTAGATGAGATGTTGTATGTTTACCTTGTATAAATATAATTATAACTATATCAACGGAGATATCGGGGAACTATTAGCGCAGATCTAAAATTTGATGAAAATGTGTGCAACGTTGCTAACCAAACAGAAGACGCCTTTTGATAGAATAATTATGTAACTACCAAGAGGCGTTTTTGTTGCATAAAAACATCAAATGGAGAAGAACAGGAGGTTAGCGAATATGAAAAAAGGACGACAGATATTTCTCCGGAAATTCTTAGCAGTATTTCTGTCAATCAGTATGATTTTCGGATTGCTTCCGGGAAATCTTACGGTTGCATTGGCGGGTGATAGTGAAGAAAACACAACGATTACCGGATTTGTCGCCGTATATCCGGATTGGAACGAAAACGGTGAGCCAAGTTTTCCAACGGGACCTTATTATATGACGGAACTAGGTGGAGAAGTACAGGGAGCAAGAAGCGACTTGTATTTTGGCTTTATTAATGAATCGGGTCAATTTGAAAAAATTACGGATGTCAGTAAGATTACGGCAGGAGAAGGTCTAGAGATTACAAAGCAGACGAACGAGAGCGGAAACGAGTCGGAGGATCTGTTTACTGTCAGTTTTCTGGAACTTGGGAAGCATACGTTGACATATAACGATGGAACAAAAACATATACGATAGATGTCAATGTGGTGGAGAATCGAATTAAAATCTATGAGGATGCCGATCATAAGAAGGAACTTGCCCGGGATGCGTGGGGAAGCTATCTGTGGGATAATGATGATGAGGGACATTCTGCAGAGTGCAAGGAAGTATATGTTGTGATTAAACCGAATGAGGGTGAGGTCATTGATACAACTGAGCCGTTTGTTTTTTCCGGTGGAACTGACAAGTTATCGATTGAGAAGCTTACCGGTCAGGAGAATGAATATAAGATCATTCGCACGGAAGGTTCGATATCGTGTGAGCCGTTTCCTTTTAAAATCACGTATCATATGGGCGAGGATGCCGAGAATACGTTTGAACAGGAGATTCAGCTTTGTGTTCATTTTCAGGGAGCGGGACTTCGTGTGACTTCCGAGTTGAAACGTGATGAGTATGGTAATGTGACCGGAGTCGAGGATGGTGCAGCATGGGATGCTGCCATGGGCTGCGATATCAACGGAACAGAGGCTTGCTTTGGTATTGTTGATGCAAAAGGTAGTTGTAAAAATAAAGTAACTGCGAATCAGCTGGAAATTTATGAGGCGCATGAAGGGGCAGATGGTGCGATTATCCCTGAGTCCGCTCCAACAGAAAATGCTTCTATTACGCAAAACGATAACGAAGATTGGGTATCGTTGCACTTTAAAAAAGAGGGAGTGTATGTCATCCAATTGAAAGATACGGATGACCCGGATAATAACAAGGTGGATGTATGGGTAACGATGCCAAACGTAGGTTTTTACAGCCGGCCGGAAATCAGTGCAGATGCTTATCTTGCCGGCGATGTTGCGTTTGGAAAAAAGGACGGAGACAATGTTCTTTATCTGATTGCAAGAGATGATGATTATGCAGCGTATAATCAGGCAAAAGAGGCGGTATTTTCCTGTGATGGAAATTCGAGCGAGGCTGTATGTAACCTTTTTATCGATGTGGAGAAAATAGAGGTTGCAAATGCAGCAAAAGCTTACAAAGTTACCATTAAGAAAAACAAAAATTTTCATTTAGAAGCACATTGTGAATATCAGACGAAGGAACAACAAGAGACGTTTGATAATTATGCATGGAATTTAAGTCTTCAATATCAAGGTGATCAGCCGGATCAGGGACAGGAAGAAGCTCCGAATGGTCTGTGGCGTTATGAAGGAGAAGACGGAGAAGATTATATCGGTTATTCCGGCCGTTATATTACAGAGGAAGCCTATTTAAAGGGAACGATCTGGTTTGAAGATGCAACTCCGGAGAGTATCTGTTATTGGGTGCATGGAAAAACGATTCAGGAAGTGGTAGATAAGCTATTGGAATTGGAAGATCAGAACGTTATCGTATGGGATTCAGTAGAGGAAAAGGGAACCGAGGTAACGATTCATAATTCAGGCTTTATCTATCTGAATATGAGTTACCGTGACAACAGCTATAAGGCTGCAGTGGAGGCGGAGCAGTATGTGTATGCACCGGCAAGCGTAAAGGGTGTCATGCTTGATACGGCATCCAATTCCTACAGTGTTGCATTGACTTCACCGGATGGAAGCGTTCATCAGGATGAGGAAAATGATAATAAGCCAATCTACGATACGGTATACGAATTTCCGTTGACGAAAGTAGCACAGTCTTCGATGAAGCAATATGATCTTGCCGGAGACGAGAGCAGTGTTGTTTATGATGCTAAAGACGCTGATATTCAGTATTTACATGGCATTGTTTTGCAGGATTGGTATTTGAGCGAAGAAGATGGGTATGGTAATGAACTGGAAACATTATTGAGATTGCAGAATGATGCAAATAAAAATCTGGGTGAAGATCAGCAATCCTCTGCAAAACGTATCATTCAAAAAACAATTTATGATGCGGCAACCGATTCATGGCGCCAGACCGGCACCTATTATCTGATCTCGGATGATGATATCAATCCGGATAATGATGGGGAACATCATGTAGAACAGTATGCGGTATTTCAGAAGGATCAGCATCGTTGGCCTTCTCTTCATGTGAATGCCAGCACACAGGTACGGGTATTGGGCTTGTGGACGAACGATGCGAATTTATATATTGGATTTTATGACGGTGTAGACAGTGTCAGCACATATATCGGTAAGGATGACGAGGGTAAGGATATAGCAAGTTTTTCACCGAAGGATATCGGAAAAACCCAAAAAGTAACGTATTCATGCCGGTCCGTGGAATACGATCCTTCATTAAAACGAAATGGGGATGAGAAGACAAACGAGGATAATCATGTCACTGTGCATGTTGTAAAGGCAGAATCGAATACCAAGATAAACGATACCTATTCGGAAGGCGGAAAGTCCGCAGCCATTGATATTGAGAAAGAAGCAATCTCGGATCTGGTTCCGATGACGAAAGCAGAGAAAGAAGCTTTGATCGATGGTGCATCTCTTGATCTTGAGTTAAAGGTTTCCGGCGTGGAAAATTCTGCAGATGCCGATGTGGTGAAAGCGCAGCAGGATATTAAGAGTGTGCTTGGCTCGAATAAGAAAGCGGATTTCTTTAACGCGTTTTTGAATTATACGCTTAAGAAAAGCGATGGAACTGCGGTGGCCGACAATAAGATGATCACCGAAGCGGAAGAAGAGATGGTATTATCGTTTCCATTAAAGGAAGCATTGCAGGGAAAGAAAAACTATGTGGTATACCGTTATCATGATGGCAAAGCCGAAAAGTTGAATGCATGGATTGATGAAACAACAGGAAATCTTTGTTTTGAGACGGATCGCTTCTCGGTCTATGCGATTGCGGTTGACGATGAGACATCCGATGGTTCTTCGTCTGGCAGCGGCTCTGTATCCGGAGGAGGTTCTTCGTCTGGTGGCGGCTCTGTATCTGGAGGCGGCTCCTCAGCAGGCGGCGGAACGGTCGTGAATCCTGATAATAAGACGGAAGACACAAAGACAGAAGTGAAACCGGATGGAACCAGGGTTGAGACCAAGACGGATACGGTGAAAAACGATCAGGGAAATGAAGTGAAATCAGAGACCACAACGATCAAGAACGCAGATGGAACAGTTGCATCTGTGACCACTACGATTGAAATCAAGGATGCGGCAACAAATACAACGATAA
>CAKRKX010000044.1 GCA_934358675.1 uncultured Agathobacter sp.
TCTTGATTTGGGATAACTAGTGTCAGCGTAGAAGCCCGCCACCGGGTCAGCCCAGCCGGAGCACGCCGCCACAGGAGCTTCGCAATCGCCTATTTACATTTCAGGAAAAGGAGAATCAGGGTGATGTTGCGTAAAAAGCAGATTGCATCCTATATCGATGCAAACTTTGGAAAATCGCCGCTTGATGGCGGCATGTATTACGATGGAACCGGGCGGATGAAACTGATTCGGGAATATCACGAAATGAGAGAGTGTGAATCGGAGGTGGATGCGATCACCTGGGAGGATCTTGAGATGGATCGCATTTTTCTGTCGGTGAATCATACAAATTGTTTCGCGGGAGAACAGGTTCTGTATGACCGGCTGCATCGAACGGATTCGCTAAGCGATGCGGATGAGGCAAAAAAGTATGAGCGGCAGCTGGAGGCGTGGATGTCGCACCCGAAGGAGCGCTTGCAGGTTGAGGAAAAATTGTATGAGATTGGAAAGTTTGAAAATGACTATCTGTTCGTTCCGCTGATCGAGGATGCGAAAAATTGGAAGCTGGACAATTTGTGGTTACTGCATCTGATGCAAGTGTTGCTGGCGGTATGCCTGTTTGGAACGATCGTGTTGCAAAGTCAGGTGTGCGGTGTGGGACTTACGGTTGTCATTACAATCAATCTGATGATCTATCTGCGCACCAAGAACCGGTACGAAGTGTTTTTCTCCGGGTTGGGGTGTCTGAAAAAACTGTATGATTTTGCGGAATGGATCACGAGCGGAAAAGCAGAGATGTGCCTGTGGGTCGATAAGCAGCGGGCGATGAAAGCGGTAAACCGGACGAGAAAACTTGTCCGAAAAATCATGCCTTTTGGCATCCGGAAACAAGGTGTAAACAACGGCGAACTGTCGGCGATCCTTGCGGATTATCTGTGGGGAATTACGCTCATGGACTGCGCGGCACTCAACCATGTGGTGCAGCTGATCGCGGAGCAGGAGCAGGCCGTGTGTGCTCTGTATAAATTTGCGGGAGAGACGGATGCGCAGATTGCGGTAGCATCTTACCGAAAAAGTCGCACAATATGGTGCAAACCGGAAGCGGAACATGGTAGAATAGAAGCAAGAGGTCTGGTGCATCCGCTGCTTAAGAATGCGGTTGGAAATGATTTTATTTTGGAGGATCGCGCAATCCTTACCGGGGCAAATGCGTCCGGCAAGTCCACGTTTATGAAAGCAGTGGCGATCAACGCGATCCTGGCGCAGACGATTCACACCTGTACGGCGGAGAAGTTTGGCATGGAGAATGTGCATGTGATGACCTGCATGTCGCTGCGTGACGATGTGGAATCGGGAGAAAGCTACTATTTTCGGGAGGCAAAGTATTTGCGCCGGATTCTGGATCGGATGAAGGAAAACGGCAGAGTATTTTGTGTGATCGATGAGATCTTTAAGGGAACAAATACCACGGAGCGGATTGCGGCATCGAAAGCGGTGCTCGAATACCTGGCGCGGACAGACGGATTTGTTCTGGTTGCCACGCATGACCGGGAGATCGTGGACAGTGCTTTTTACCATAAGTACTATTTTGACAGCAAGGTGATGGAACACGATATCGTGTTTGACTATAAGATCAGGGAAGGAATCGGCGGGAAATCCAACGCGATCGCATTGTTGGAATTGCTGGGATACCCGCGTGAAATTGTGCAGAAAGCAAGGAAATATGCAATATGAGAATCGGAGAGGTTGCCCGGAGAACCGGGCTTAGCATCAGTAATATTCGTTTTTATGAGAAAAAGGGTTTGATCGGGCCGGACCGCAATGCGCAGAATCGCTACCGTGAATATGGAGAAGAGGATGTGCGGCGGTTGGAGGAGATCATATTATACCGCAAGATGGATTTTACAATTGAAACGATCGCGGATCTGCTGGAGCATAAGACGGATGTGCAGCAGGCGATGGAAGCGCAGATCGATCAGCTTGAGGAACAAAAACAGAAACTTCAGGGCTCGATAGATCTCTGTCGCAAGATTGTTTCGGATCAGGCGTATGAGAATCTGGATGTTGCGTATTATATGAATTATGTGAAGACAGAAGAATCGGCAGGAAAGAAGTTCGCGGACATTGGAGCATTGCTGGAGGATTTTTCTGAATGTACCAGGCTGGAGCCGCTGTTAAATGATATGGGAAGATACCGGCTGTTTGCAGATTACCGCGTGAAATCGGTGGCACGGATCGTGTGGTTTGTTTATTTGCTCGCATTTCCGGTGGTGGAGATCGGATTGACGTGTGCCGGTGTCTGTGAATGGAGTGCTGCGAGGGTAATTTTCTTTGGATTTTGGCTGGCGATGCTGGTCAGCACATTTGTGGAATATAGGAAAGAGCCATAGTTGGTTTTATATGTGATAGAATAGCGTTATACAAAGAACAGTGGAGGATGTTAGAATGACAAAACGATTGATTGACTGTAGTGCGCGCGAGCTTGCGGCATACAACAAGGCACAGAAACTTGAGGCGATTGCCGGGAGCGAGGGGCGTGTGATGGCGGCGGAGACGATCGGAACCGTGACACCGATGCTCGTAAATATTACGAATGCGGAGTTTGCGGCATCATTGGGCGCGGATCTGATCATGCTCAATATTTTTGATGTGGATCACCCTGTGATCGGAGGGCTTCCGGAGGTTGATCCGGCGGATGCGATTCGTGAGGTGAAACGACTGACCGGAAGAATGGTTGCCATCAATCTGGAGCCGGCGGCAATCTCCGAAGATGCCGAGAAAGACCCAGTGTGGAGTCTGACCGAGGGGCGCCGCGCGACGGTGGAGAATGCGAAGAAAGCGGCGGACATGGGCGTTGATATGATCATTCTGACCGGAAATCCGGGAATTGGAGTGAGTAACCATGCGATCGTGCATGCACTTAATGAGTTAAAGGCAGCGGTGGGGGATCGCGTGATCCTGACTGCCGGGAAAATGCATGCAGCCGGAGTGATCTCCGAGGGTGGCGAAAACATTCTGACGGAAAATGATGTGGACGCGTTTATCGATGCGGGAGCAGACATCCTGCTGCTTCCGGCACCGGGAACCGTTCCGGGGATCACGATGGAATATGCGCATAAGCTGATCGCGCGTGCACATGCCAAAGGCGCACTTGCCATGACAACGATCGGAACCTCACAGGAAGGCGCGGATGAGGCGACGATCCGCGAGATCGCGCTCATGTGCAAGATGGCAGGAGCCGATATCCATCATATCGGTGACAGCGGCTACATGGGTATGGCGATTCCGGATAACATCACTGCATATAGTATTGCGATCCGCGGAAAACGCCACACTTACCGGAGGATGGCGATGTCGCTGCTCCGTTAGTATATCTGTGCATAAACAAAGGATTCGGGTGCATCAGCATCCGAATCCTTTGTTGCGTTCCGGTTTATTCGTTTATGTTGTTCTCGCGCATGTATACTCCGATTTTTTTGTCACATGCCAGAATATGGTTGGTCAGCCAGCTGAGCAGAAAATCAATCAATTCAAGCAGATAGTCCTGCTGGTTGTCATCCAGACTCTCAAGCTCAGACAGATCAATCTCGACAAGACGTGCCACAAACGCAGAATGTGCGCGTTTCTGTGCTGCAATCTCCGGATAATGAATGCGTTCCATTAAAGCCTCCTCATCACCAAAATGAAACTCGGTGTATTCGCGAAGCTCCGTGAGAAGCCGCATAATCTCGTCATATTTGTCATGCAGAAGTTCTTCATGGATGAGATCGTTTGTATCGTGGATAATTTCAAATAGGCGTTTATGCTCATTATCAACCAGATCGATTCCGGTCTTGAATGCATCTGTGAAAGCAAACGGATCATTTGTCTTGGCTTCGACAGGTGGCATTTTGCCAATCATCATATCGCTGCACAAAATATGGTTTAAAAGCCAATGTCCCAAATAATTCAAAAGCTCATGGAGAGAAGCACGCGCAGCATCTTCGGAAGATGTGTCTAATGCAAAGGAATTTACCTTTGTCGTGAAAGCAGCGTGCTGGGATTTCTGAAGCGAAAGCTCAGGATCGCTCGTGCGCTCCATGTAGGCTTCTTCATGTGCAAAATGCGTTGCCGCATAATCTTTGAGTCCTGCAACAAGATTGTTCGCGATCGGCGCGACATCGTTCGTCTCATTTGCCAACGCAATCGCTTCGTTGATCATCTGGAATAAGCGGCGGTGCTCCGCATCAATTTCATCAATATGGGTCAGACAGTCGTCTGTAAATTCGTATTTCATCATTAGGACTCCTCCTTCATTTGAACATTTTACCTATCATACCACAATTTTTTCCGGAAGAAAATGGTAAGAATGGTATTTTAGGCTACGTTAAAATACGTTGATGAACGTGGTAGTGCTAACAGTATATCTATGATACAATACAATTAATAGGAAACATTTGAATGTTGGTATTTAAGTGGCGTAGCAATAAGGAAACGAATGTGAAATGAAAATGACAGGGAGGGCATTGTATGGGCAAACTCAGTAAGAATCGGATCATCTCGCTGCTTGCAGCCATCTGCATGCTGCTCGTGGCACTTATGCCGCTTCAGACAACGCAGGCGAAGGTGATGATTTCCGGCGATATGACAGTGAATGTTGGGCAGAACTGTCCGGTTGTGATCTCCGGAACAAGCAGGAAACCAAAGTGGTCGAGTTCGAACAAGGCGGTCGCGACCATTAATTCCAAGGGCTGGCTGAATCCGCTTTCGCCGGGAAAAACAACAATCACGGCGAAGATCGGAAGCAAGAGTTACAAGTGCAAAGTCACGGTAACGTATTTTAAAGATGTCAGCATTTCCGTAAACAAAAGCAACAGCTACAAGAAAGCTTCGGGCAATGTCCGCAATGCTTTTTCCGGCGGGCAGGCTGCGGATCTTGCGTTGTCTTGCTTTGGTATGGATAAGTCGGGCGGTGCGACGACCTATAACCATCCGAACGGTATCGCGACGGACGGCAAACGTTTCTTTGTGTGTGATTCGTGGAACAACCGTGTCCTCGTGTACAACGCTCTGCCGACATCGGCTTCCGCAAAGCCGGCGCTTGTGTTGGGACAGAGCAATTTTACAAGCAGCAGCTGCGGATATGCGTTAAATCAGATGAATTGGCCGGTTGGGGTGGCAGTGGCAAATGGAAAGCTTTATGTTACGGACACGCATAATCATCGTGTGCTTGTCTGGAATTCCATCCCGACGGCGAATGGGCAGAAAGCGGATTACGCGATTACATCGTTCGGAAGCGCTTCGGATGATGCAATCATCTGGCCTTGGGCAATCTGGACGGACGGAACTAAGATGATCGTGACGAACACGCGGGACGGCAAGATTATTTTCTGGAACTCCGTACCGACGGAGAAGGACACAAATGCAGACTATGTGATTCAGACGGAAGGCACGCCGCGTACGATCGTTACCGATGGAAACTGGCTTTTGGTCGGGGATCACAATATCGGGGGAAGTCATGCGGGATCCAGAGTGTGGACGTCCTATCCAAAGTCGGCGAATGACCATGAGGATTTTCAGTATTCGCTGGAAGCGGGACAGCCGGGCGGATGCATTGCGGATGGCAAACTGGTGCTGCTTGATGCGGGTAAACTGCTGATTTATAACAAGCTGCCAAAATCTTCTGCAGCGATGGCGAAGCCTTCTCTGACTGTGGGGAACGGAGAGTCCCACAGTTCAAGTAACAAATATTATTACTTTGGCACGGGTGATTACAACCAGTGTGTTTACGCAGGCGGAAAACTTTATGTCAGTCTCTACAATGCAAACAAAGTTGCCGTGTTCAACGGCTTGCCGAAGAAGAGTACCGCGAAACCGAACTATGCTTTGAGCGGAAAAGTGACCGGAAGCACATTGCTCAGTAATGGTCTGATCATGAATCCGAATGTGGCAACGAATGGTAAGAATCTCGTTGCGGTCTCCGATTTTGACTGGACACTTTCCGTGTGGAAAAACATTCCGGACAGCAGTGCGGTCAAGGCAGACATGGTCTACACCTTTGATCCGGCTGCCTCTCCGGTCGATGTGCAATATTATGGTAAAAAGCTTGCAGTTGCGACAAGAAATTCACTCTACATCTGGAACAGTACGCCTACGAGCGGGCAGAAGTGGAACAGCGCTGTGGTCGGTACGATCGGAACGGTCAATATGCAGGGAATCGATGCGATCGCGACCGGTGGAAAGTATTTCTTTATCTCGGATTCGAAGACGAACAAAGTGTATGTCTATGATAAAGTCCCGAACCGTACAACGAAGCCGGTTGCAACGATCATGGGTGCGCACGGCTCGCTCGCTTCCAATGGAACGCTCCTTACAGTATCCGGCAATGTTGCCTCCTCATCGGTGGGCGGTGATCTGTGCAAGACGGTTACGATCTATGATCTGAGCAATCTGAAAAATATAACGAAGCAGCAGGTACATGAATTTACCTATAAGGGAGAGCATAAGACGTTCAATTTCGCTACGGACTGCGTGATCACAAAGGACGGTAAACTTGTTGTGACGGATCAGGGAGATAATTATGTGCTGATCTGGAACGATTATAAGAAAGCGGCAGGCGGCAGCGAGCCGGATTGTGTTCTGGGGCGCGGAAGCACCTATTATGATTCTTCAATGCTCACGGGAAATATACCGGGGCGGCCGGTGGATACGATTGGTGTGACCGGAAAAGACTCGCTGGTGATGCCGACGTTCCTTGCATACGACGGAAATTATCTGTGGGTCGGTGAATTTAAGTTCAGCAGCCGTCTGCTTCGTTTCAGTGGGAAACTATAAAGTTGTTTATAATTTTGATCATAAAAGGGTACTTGAAAATCCAAGTACCCTCATGTATAATCTACTTAGGAAGTGAATCGGATATGACTCCGATTTGCCCTCGGTTAAGAATATTTAAAAGAATAGCATCCTAAACTTTGCGAGGGTTGGGGATGCTATTTCTTTTTGTTACTATGATTATCTATGTAAGATAGAGCCGCAAAGATTACAAGCAACAATGTTAAAACGTTGAAAAGAGATGATTAGATGAAACACACGATTGATCCGGTATACAATGAGCAATCGCAGATTTTGATACTTGGCAGCTTCCCGTCCGTGAAGTCGCGCGAGCAGCAGTTTTTCTATGGGCACAAGCAGAATCGATTCTGGAAAGTGCTTGCGGGCATACTTGGATGTGACGTTCCGCAGTCGGTCGAGGAGAAGAAAGCGATGCTGCTTTCACATCATATCGCAGTATGGGATGTGATTCAAAGCTGTGAGATCGAGGGCTCGTCGGACGCGAGTATCCGTGATGTTGTGCCGAATGATCTCACACGCATTTTAAATACCGCGGATATCCGGGCTATCTATACAAACGGTGGCAAAGCGCATGAACTGTACTGTAAATATATCGAACCGGTAAACAAGATTGCGGCGCAGAAACTTCCTTCGACTAGTCCTGCAAATGCAGGGTATTCGCTGGAACGGCTGCTTGCGGCATGGTCTGTAATCCGGAAAAATTTATGACAAAAAAAGTCCGTCGTGGGAATTACCTACGGCGGATTTGTATTTGAATCGCTTTCGCGAATTATTTTTAGTCGGAACTGACAGCACCCCAACCCCCATCGGCTAAAACACAACAGCTCCTTTTGATGGTTCTATCATAGCAATGGAATGTGAACGGGTTGTGACAAGGTGCTGAAGACTTTCTAAAAAATGGAAATAAATTCTAAACAAATTCCAAATAAAAGCACAGAATTGTGATAATTGTGCTTCACATTGTGTGGTAAGATGTAGAAAAGAAACGGGGAAGGGGTGTGGAAATAAGATGGGGAGAATACTGATCGTGGAAGATGACTGGGAATTGAATCGCGGAATTGCCTGGCAGCTGGAAAAGGCGCACTATGAGACATGCGTAGCATATTCTGTGGAGGAGGCGAAGCGGATAATTTGCGAGGAATCAGTGCATCTTGTATTGCTGGATGTCAACCTGCCGGATGGAGATGGTTTCGCGGTGCTGGAATGGATGAATCGGGAGAAGAAAGCGTATCCCGTCGTGTTCCTGACAGCGCGGGATCTGGAAGAAGATGCGTTAAAAGGGTATGAACTTGGTGCGGTGGATTATGTGACGAAGCCTTTTTCCATCAAAATATTGTTAAAGAAGATTGCTGTCATCTTAAGACAGACATCCAATAGTGAGACGCAGGATTATGAGGACGGCTATCTGACGGTTTCGCTGGCGCAAGGGAAGGTAAGAATCCGACAACAGTTGTGTGCTGTCACACCAACGGAGTTCTGCATTCTGTCTGCGTTTCTGCATGCAAGAAAGCAGCTCCTGACGTACGATATGCTTCTGGACGCGTTGTGGGAGAATGGCAATCAGATCGTGGACAAGCATGCGCTTGCAGTCAATATCGGGCGGCTGCGCAGCAAGATTGAGGATGCGGAACACAAATATATTGCGAATGTTTATGGGATGGGATATCAATGGATTGGAAATGGATGATCATATTTGTGATGACGGTTGTCGCCTTTGTTATGGGGATGCGTTATCGCAGGTTGCGAAGAGAAGTAGATCAATTTGCAGCAGAGATGGAACAAAGTCTGGATGCGGTGATAGCGGGACATGCTGAAGCGGAAGTGCTTGAGGATTCACTTTTTGCGAAGCTGCAGGAGAAGCTTTTGCGCACAAATCATATTTTTGCGCTGCGTGAGCAGAAGAATAAAAAGGAGCGGGAACAGCTACAAAGCCTGATTTCTGACATCTCGCACCAAAGCCGCATACCGATCGCGAACCAGAGAATCTATCTGGATCTGCTGGCGGAGGAAGTGCAGTCTGAGGAGGGAATGCAGGCGCTTCGCAGTCTGGAACATCAGACGGAGAGGCTGCAGTTTTTGATGGAAAGTATGATCAAGCTGTCTCGGATGGAGAGCGGTATGATACAGATTAAGAAAATGCCACAGGATCTGATGGAGACAATTCGGAAAGCGGTGGCGGAAAATGTGGTGGCAGCCGCAAAGAAAAAGCAGCAGATTTCTGTGGACGGACCGGCACAGCTTGTCACCATGCATGATGCCAGGTGGACAATGGAAGCGATTGGAAACGTCTTAGAGAATGCTGTCAAATATACCGATGAGGGAGGCAGGATCAATGTGACCGTGCGCAGGCCGGAGATGTTTACCGTGATTGAGATTACGGATAACGGAAGAGGGATTGCACCGGAGAGACAGGCACAGATTTTTGGGCGTTTTTACAGAGAACCGGAAGTGCATGAGCAGCCGGGCATCGGAATCGGACTGTATCTTACCCGAAAAATCATAGAAGCGCAGGACGGCTATGTGGATGTTGTATCGCAACCGTGTGAGGGGGCAACGTTCCGGCTGCATCTGCAGAATGCGAATATCACAGAACTGTGATCGCTGCTGTGACTGGTTTGTGATCATTGATCGTTATGTTAAATATAAACATAAAAGATCAAGGAGGAAGAACAGTGGAAAACTGGATGGTAGAAACGCGGGCATTAAAAAAATATTACAAGCTCGGTGACAATACGGTGAAGGCGCTCGATGATATCAATTTCCGTGTGAGGGAGCAGGAATTTGTTGCAATCATCGGCAAATCGGGAAGTGGTAAAAGCACACTTTTACATATGCTTGGAGGACTTGATGTGCCGACAAGCGGAGAGGTCTGTATTGCAGGCAGGAATATTGCCGGGATGAACCGGGAGGAACTGACAATTTTTCGGCGGAGAAAGGTGGGATTCATTTTTCAAAGCTACAATCTTGTGCAGGATCTGAATGTGTATGAGAATATCGTTCTTCCAGTCAAATTGGATGGCAAGCGTGTGGATCGTGATTTTGTGGAAGAGATTATACAATTATTGCAGCTTGAAGATAAGAAAGCGGCACTTCCCGGCACATTGTCCGGCGGTCAGCAGCAGCGTGTTGCGATCGCGCGGGCGCTTGTGGCAAAGCCTCAAATCATACTTGCGGATGAACCGACCGGGAATCTGGATTCGATGACGAGCCATGAGGTGATGGGACTGCTCAAGGTTGTGGCGAAACGATATGCGCAGACGATCATTCTGATTACACACGATCAGGACATTGCACAGATGGCGGATCGCATTGTGCGGATCGAGGATGGTCGCATCATATCCGACAATATAGATCAGGAAGCGGGTGATTGTGATGCTGACTAACAACAATCAGACGGTCATAAAGAATCTTGCCAGGGCATCGCTGAAGCACAACCGCCGAAGGTATCTGGTGATTTTTCTGGCAATTCTGTTATCGGCATTCATGCTTTTTTCCGTGCTGACGGTTGGGGTAACCTATTTTAAGATGTGGAAAATCCAGAATCTCAGGTTAAACGGAGCCGAGTTTGATGCCATCATGTATGGAGCTACGGACGAGCAGATGGAGAAACTGAGAGACAACGCAGACATTACGGAGGTCGGTGTGCTTGCAATCGCAGGATTTATCGATGGTTCCGAGAAGAATGATATGGCGGACACGTCGCTTGCGTGGGTGGATGACACGTTTTGGGACAAAATGCAGGCTCCGGCAAGGAAATATGTGAAGGGACGTTATCCGACCAAAAAGAATGAGGTGATGGTCACCCCCAAGGCACTCAAAGAATGCGGGCTCAGCGATTATGGAATCGGTGATTCGTTCCGGGTGAAGTGGACGAATCCGCAGGGCGTGCAGCAGGATCTGGATTTTACGATATGTGGCATCTGGGACGGGTACGGAACGAAGAATACATTCTACGTATCCAAGGCGTTTTATGATGCATCCGGCTGGAGCATAGACAGCGTCAGCTCCGGGCGCATTATGATGAATTTCAGACAAAAGATTATGACTACTGAGCAGCAGAATACGTTTATCACGTCGATGAATCTTTCCAAAAGGCAGAGAATTTTCTTTATGACGGAGCTTGGAAATTCGGTTCCGCTTTATCTAGGGCTTCTGGCGCTGCTCCTCGTCACCTGTGTGTGCGCGTATCTGTTGATTTATAACATCATGTATTTGTCGGTCACTGGAAATATCCGCTACTATGGTCTGCTGCAGACGGTCGGCATGACGGGACGGCAGATCTACCGACTGATCTATCGTCAGATGTTGATCGTGGGCGTGAGCGGAATGGTTCTTGGAATCGCAGGTGGATGCAGCATCTCGTTTTTTGTGATTCCGTCACTTGTGAAAGCGTTTGGGATCCGGGATCAGGTGCAGGTGGTGTTTCATCCGGCCATCTTTGTGCTGACGGTACTTCTTGTTGCGGCTACGGTCTATGTCGGAAGCAGGAAGCCAGCAAAGATCGCAGTCACAGTCACGCCGATCGAGGCAAATCGGTATCAGGCAGAAACCCTGGTTCGCGGAAAAAAGCATCACACCCATGAGAATGGCAATGTGATATGGCAGATGAGTATACGGAAAATCTCGGTGGAGAAAAAGAAAACATTTATCAGCATACTCTCACTTGCGGCAGGACTTTCCGTATTTGTGTGTGTGATCACACTGCTTCGGAGTCAGGGGCCGCGCACTATCGTATCGAGCGCATGGAATGATGATATGGAGATAAGCAATCGTCTTCTGGGCAAGGAGAACACGAAGTGGAAAGAGGTTATGGACGATACCTTCTTGCAGAAGCTTGCTGATACGGACGGTGTGCGGGAGATGCATACGGTCACAACGGCGCAGGCGATGGTTCCGTGGGAGCCGGAGTTTGCAGACAAGTGGATGCGTGAGTTTTATGAGATGTGGATGGAGATTTCTTATGAGGATGAGAAGAAGGAATATCAGGAGCATCCGGAGAATTTCGGAACGGTTCTGGTCGGAATCGACGAGAAAAATTTTGAAATTTTAAATGAATCATTGGAGTGGCCGGTTGATGCAAAAGCGTTTCAGCAGGGCAAAACCTGCGTGATCTACCGGAATGGTCTGTCGTTTGAGGATCGGGAACTGTTAGGAAAAACGTTGCATGCGGCAGAGCTTGGAAACCGGGATCATGCTTTTTCCTTTGTGATTGCGGGCGTTACGGACGACTCTACGATGACCGGGCCGATCACAGGGTATCCGCCGACGATCATTATCAGTCAGGATGCGCTTGCCTCGCTTCATCTGGATACTTATACCTATAAAGCCTGCGTGTATTATGACAAGGCGTATGATACTGCAACGCAGAGCCGTGTGGAACAGATTGTCGGGGGTTCGAAGGATGCTAGGTGCTTAAAAATGGAGTCCAGGATCGAATCGATGGAGGAACTGAAAGCGGCGCAGGGAAATATGACCGGTGTCGGAATCGGGATCTCGCTGATACTTGCCGTCATCGGTGTCATGAATTATATCAATACGATTATCGGTAATATTGCAAACCGCAGGAAGGAGCTTGCCATCTTAGAGAGCATCGGAATGACGCGAAAGCAGATGAATCGTATGCTCATGCGCGAAGGAAGCATCTACGCGCTCGGCGCGATCTTTGTTACTATGGTGGTCGGGTTGCCGGTTACATGGGGATTGTATCAATCCATGAACTATATGAATGTGCCGTTTTTTCTGCCGGTCGCACCAATCGGTATTGTCGTTCTGCTGCTTTTTGTCATATGTGTCGGTGCACCGCTTGTTTTGCTGAATGCGATGTGCAAAAAAGGAAGTGTGGTCGAGCGCATTTGTCAGAGTGATGAGTAGCAGTAAACTTGTTTATATAATATTATATAAACAAGTTTGTGAAAAGTTTTTCAACATGCAACCAATCCTCTCCCGCTGTCGTGTATAAGTGTGAAGGTAGTAAATGGTAGCTACAAGAGGGATAAAGATGGAAGATCACGAAATTATCAACTTATATTACGACCGGGCGCAGCAGGCGATCACCGAGACGAGCAGCAAATACAATGCGTACTGTATGCACATCGCGCGTGCGATCCTTGGGGATGAGGAGGATGCCAAGGAGTGTGTCAATGACACATGGCTGAAAGCGTGGAACACGATTCCGCCACAGAAGCCGAAGCATCTTGCGGCGTATCTCGGCAGACTTACGCGTAACGCATCGATCGACCGCATGCGCACGCGGACGCGAAAGCAGCGCGGGGGGCATGAGACAGAACTGGTACTCGAGGAACTGCAGGATTGTATCGCGCACTCTACAAATGTGGAGCGCGAGATCGAGGGACGTGAATTGGCGGCAGCAATCAATGCGTTTCTTAAAACACTTTCCGCTTTTGACCGGAATGTGTTCGTCTGCAGGTACTGGTATCTGGACCCGGTGCGCGACATCGCGAAAGCGGCGCATGCCAGTGAAAGCAGGATCAAATCCATCTTGTTCCGCCTCAGAAAGAAATTAAGAGTGTATTTAGAAGAGGAGGGATTATTATGATGGACGAGAAGAAATTGTTCGATGCGATGTCCGACATTGATGAGAACTACATTCAGGATGCGAAGAACTTTCGGGAGCGCAAAGTCGTCCGCGGGCGTTTTGCGGCAAAAAGCGTAGCAGCCGCAGCTATCGTTGTGCTTTTGGCAGGAACAACGGTGTACGGGGCAACCGTGCTCGTGAAGCAGCTTCATATGAAAGGCTACACACGCGTTGAGGAACTGGAAGAAGATCACGATATCAAGCCGTGGCAGTCGAATATTCCATATATGGACGCAGATTTTGATGAAGAAGTATTTGCTGATCTTACACCGAAATCACTGGTTGATATCCTGACTGACGCTGGTTCGGATCAGGAGTATACGATCGAGCAGGGCAAAGCAACCGATACGTGGAATCGAAAACTTAGCGGGACAGAAGACATGGGCGGCGGCAAAACCAATTATTATGAAGCCTATGATTATGATCATCTGAGTGATGCTTTTGCGGATTGGAACATTCCGCTGGATGTCAGTTATATCGAGGAGAATTATCCACGCCTCGCCGGAGAGTATGGTTGCGACTTCTACTATGCGGATAACAGCAAAAAAGATTGCCTGCAGTCACGTTTTTTCTCAGGATTTTGCGATGCGGATGAGAATTTTGTGAGCGTTGCGCTGATATCAGATCAGACTTCGCCGAACGAAGATCCATATGAGCTTTATTCCGGTGACATCCACATCAGTTACTATACAACGAAGGACGGCGTGGAAGTCTACATGACAAGCAGGGAGGGAAAAAGTGGCAAGATTTACACGACTGCGGATGTCTACACCGAGCATGAGCAACTGACAATCGGAATGTACGGTAACTTTGCGGCGGATGAAGCCACGAAGATACTTGATAGCCTCAATATTGCGCAAGGTTTGCATATTGATACGGAAAAGTAGAATATGGAGAAACAATATGTTTGATACAACCGTAGTGGCAAAGAAGATGAAAGAGATACGAAAGAGTAGAGGCTGTAAGCACTATGGGGATTGGAATTATGTGGAATAAATTTGATGGTATAAGAAAACCGTATGACCAGGATCAATCCGGTCATACGGTTTTCTTTTTACAAATCCCTGCATGCAATCGTGCCAAGCATACTTTCCGCATGAAGTACGGCATTGTTGACCGCCATACCCATGACATGTGCCGCGAGCGTTCCGACGACATTTACATCGGAAGCGACTTCGCCGACTGAACATGCGTAGATCGAATCGCCGTCCGCCATGGTGTGCACAGGGCGGATGGTGCGTGCGTATCCATTGTGTGCCATGGATGCGACTTTGCAAAGTGTAGTTTTGTCCATCTTTGCGTTGGTAATGAACGCACCGATGGTTGTGTTGGTATTGGACAGCTGCGGGTTTCCTGCGAGCTGATACAAAAGTTCCTCACTGGAAACCAGCTGTCCGTCTTTGTGGCATCCGGCAAGAAGCCTGCCGGTCTGCATATCATAGACATCGCCCAAAGCATTGACGGCGACGATCGCACCGACCATCAATTCACCGATCTGGACGGCGTAGCTGCCGATGCCGCTTTTCATGCAGTTCTCCGGTCCCATCAGTTTGCCGACGGTGCAGCCGCAGCCAACACCACAGTTGCCCTGCGGCACGGAGCTGTATGAGGCATTTTTGCAGGCACGGTACGCCATTGCTTCATCCGGGCGCACATCCGCGCGGCCGAATCCGAGATCAAAGATATCCGACTGGCAGACGAGCGGCACGACGGTCGGACCGACTGCAAGACCGATACCACGCTCTTCCAGATAGTTCATGACGCCGGTCGCTGCGTTTAATGCGTAGGCGGATCCACCGGACAAAAGCAATGCATGAAGCCCCTTGCAGTCCGCCACCGGATTTAACAGTGGAGTTTCTCTGGATGCGGGACCGCCGCCGCGGACATCCACGCCGGCAGGTGACTGTTTGTCAAACAACAGAACCGTGCATCCGGTTCCGGCTTCCTGATCCTCAGCATGTCCGACTTTGAATCCGCCAATCTGCATGAAATCAATTTCTTTTAATACTGTCTCATTTGTTTCCATAGAAAACCTCTTATTTATTTACTGTGTGCCACAATGCGTTACAGATTGCAGTGGCGATGATCAGACAGCTTGCAGCTTCCAGAACGATATTGAGTGCCACGCCCACAAACATTGCACCGTAGAATGCCCAGAATCCCTTGCCAGCGAACACACCGTAGATATCCGGATACTGTGCGATCATGAAGTCGCGCAGGAAAAAGGCCATAAATCCGAGAAACAGAATTGTGTTGGTCAAAGGCGCAACAAGGCATGAGATCGCTGCGTTGAGCGAACGTTTTTTGCTGACCTTATTTAATCCTTTAAACAGGAATGCAGGAACGAGTCCGACCAAAATACGGGGAACAATGGTGACAACGATCGTCTGCCACGGGATGATACCGAACATGGCGAGTGATTCCGGCTGCATGAGGCTTGATATACCGAATACCAATCCGAGGAATGCTCCGGCTTTCGGTCCGAGAAGAACCGCGCCTACGGCTACCGGTACGACGATAAATGTGATCTGTGTAATGCCGATGCGCAAATATCCGAGCGGAGTGAACGCCATCAGAATTACAATTGCTGTGAGCAGAGCCGTCTCTGCCATAGTGACGATTTTGCTTCTGGAAACAGAAGCTGTAGCTGTGTTACTCATATGAAATTTACCTCCTACTTCCGTTTCTCCTTATTGAGAATACGGTGTCTTAATGAGTTTGTCCGTCCGGGAAAAAGCGAGCATGTCAGAATAGCTGCTGCACACAGTCAGCTTCCTGATGCGTTCGAATGTTCCGTAAACAGACGATTCTTATTATAGAACGTGCATTTGAAAAATTCAATAGGACGGACAATTTCTACCACTTGAAGAGGAATCATTACCACTTACCGGAAACCTGTTTACAGAAGCCGGTCTTTTGCATATACTCAAAATGTCCAAAGGACAGTAAGGAGTTTACCATGAAAATCAAAATCGAAATTGACGAAGGGCTGCAGGAGGACGAAGTCCTCATACGCTGCAGAGGCTTGACGGACGAGGTCGCACAGATTCAGAAATCCGTCAGCGATGTGGTCAATGCCGGACAGAAATATGTCTTCTATAAAGGAACGACGGAGTATTATCTGCAATTGGACGATATCCTGTTCTTCCAGACGGAGGGTGATGTCATTCACGCACACACGAAAGACGACATCTATGAGACAAAATACAAGCTGTACCAGCTGGAGGAGATGCTGCCGGGATTCTTTATGAGGATATCCAAGTCGGCGATCCTCAACACAAACCACATTTATTCCATCAGCCGCAACCTGACCGCATCAAGTACAGTCACGTTTGCAGGAACGCACAAACAGGTATTTGTATCAAGATATTATTACAAACCGTTGATCAGTAAATTAGAGGAAAAGAGGTTACATCAATGAAAATGAGTGAAAACATCGGAAAAATTTTATGGGGATTATTATTTCTTGTCGGCGCGGTCTATCTGATCGCAAGCAGAGTCTGGAAACTACCGACTGTCAGTGTGTTCAGTGTTATTCTCACTGTGTTTCTGGCATGGCTCCTTATTGAAGGTCTCCGTCATTTGAACTTCTGGGAAATTCTGTTCCCGATCGCCTTTTTCTGCATTATTTATGCAAAACCACTCGGGATTACCGCATTCACGCCTTGGCCGGTACTCGGCGCAGCGCTTCTCGGCAGCATCGGACTTTCCATGATCTTTAAGCCGAAAAAGCATCGCACATGGACGGTCGGAAATGGACAGAGTAACAGCTTCGGATCAACCAGCGAGCAGTGCAACGGAGAGAATCTTCGCTTCGACAACAGTTTTGGAGAGTCGATCAAGTACATCAACACCGACAATCTTTGCAGCGTATCGGTCGATAACAGTTTCGGATCGACCAGCGTATACTTTGATAATGCGATCATCCAGGGAGAGAGTGCATCTGTTCATGTCGATAACAGTTTCGGTGAGGTCAGTCTCTACGTTCCGCGTGCATGGAATGTGGATGTCAATGTGGATAAAGCATTCGGCGGCATCAATATGCGTGGACGAATGGAAGGCACAAGCACACATCGCCTGATCGTGACCGGTGAGACCAATTTTGGCGCACTGACGATCGTGTTTATATAAGATAGAATTATAATTTAGAATGTTGTAAAATAAGAGGAGGATAAAAAATGCCAGAAATATCACTTTTTTATGGAATTCGTGTTACAATGTATTATGAAGATCATAATCCACCGCATTTTCATGCGGAATATAATGGTCACAAAGCTTTAATTGATATAAATGAGGCGCGAGTAATAAAAGGTGCTTTGCCATCGAGACAATTAAAATTAATTCTTGCCTGGTGCGTTATTCATCAGGACGAATTAATGCAAAATTGGGAATTGTCCAAAGATGGTCTTCCACTTAATCGTATTAATCCACTGATTTAAAGGGGGGAATTATTATGTTTCATAATGTAGTGCAAGTTGTTCCTTGTGAAGATTATAAAGTGTATGTATATTTTGAAGATGGAAAAGTTGTATGTTATGATGCGACAGGGCTGTTAGAGAAAAAGGCATTTGAAATTTTAAAGGACAAAAATTTTTTTATGAATGCATGTACGATTCTGAATGATACCTTGGCATGGGATATAGGTGGAAATCGTGATCGTACGCAATGTTTGGATATTGATCCGGATATGTTGTATGAATTGGAAAATGTTTCTGAAAGAATTGCGTAGAAATAAAGGTAGCAGGGAGCACAGCAGTAGTCAGTGTTCCCTGTTTTTTTTGTTCGCAAATGCATCGATGCAACAAATCTAACACACAAACACACATAAGAAATATAGGAATGATTATGCGGCAGGGAAGGGGGATTCTTATATGAAGTATCGTAGGTGGAGGGCTCTAATTGTAATAGCAGGATGCCTGGTTTTGGTGGGAATAAGTATGATCTTTGATGCAAAGTCGAATATTTCATTAGAGAAGCTGGAGTGGTCGTTTCCACCGCATTTTCATTATAAAGGTGGATATTATTCTGCATGTGACGGATATGAATATACATTACCGGAAGATTTCAAATATATGGGAGCAACGAAGATTGTGGAAAAAAATGGAGAAAAGGAGAATCCGGAAGATTTTGACAGCAATCTATTAGACGGATATGTATATATGAGTGAGACGGATTCCAACGTTGCTTATTTCAAGTGGAAACATTGGGATAAGGCGGTTGACGAAAGAGGAGAGCCATATATTGTTTATACTTTGTATGAGGATGATGACCATAAATAAGCGGAATGCCTCGAAGCAAGGAACCTCTTATGCACACCATAATATACCATATGTTGTCCGGCACAATACGTGTTATAATGTCTTAGCAAATAATTGTGATACATCATGTGAAAGGACTATAGTATGAAGAAATTTATAGCATTGATATTGGCAATTGCGGTAATGACCACCGCGGTTCCGCAGAATATGGATCCGGTATACGCAGCGACGAATAAAGAAGCGTCCGCTGCAAGGAAGAAAGTGACACTCAGTGATTCCAAGGTCAAGTTGAAAATCGGGGAAACCTATCAGCTCACTGCCAAAGGAAGCAAAGGCTCAGTCAAGTGGAAAAGTAACAATAAGTCCGTTGCAACGGTAAGTCAGAAGGGATTGGTGAAAGCCAAGAATCCGGGAAAGGCAACCATCACACTGACCGGTGATCAGATTGGAACCGTAAAATGCGTTGTGCAGGTGAAAATCACCCAGAAGCAGGCGCAGAAGCGCATAACTGCATTACAGAAGAAATATCCGGAAGGGTTGTCCTGGACAAACGAGAACAATGAATACTATTGGAGAGCCATCAACTGTTATTGTCGTGGTTGTATCGCTTTCGCGGGAGAAGTCAGCGACAAAGTATTCGGAAAGAATGCTAAGGTAACCACGCATAAGGACTTCGACAAGATTAAAGTCGGAGATCATATTCGTATCGGTGGTTACCATTCAGTGATCGTATGGAAAAAGGCAAAGGATTCCGTCACGGTTGTGGAAGGAAATTATAATTCCTCCGTGCATTGGGGACGTGAGATTACCAGAAGTGAATTAAAGGCAGAAGGTTTTTATGTAGATTCACGTTATTAATAAATATTAGAGAGAAAAGGTCTATCTTGTCGGAGCAGGATAGACTTTTGAGATTCCTGTTCGATAATAATTGACGAACACGTCCGTTGCCCATCGTTCGATAACGTGTTATACTTGTGTCATACAATGTAGGCATAAGGAGAAGTGTTGAAATGAACAAAGGCAAAATTCGTACAAGGCGACTTACAATCCGCGCGAAGATCCTGATTCCGTCGATCATAATCGTTGTACTCGTCTGTGGTTTGATGGGATACAATTCCTA
>CAKRKX010000045.1 GCA_934358675.1 uncultured Agathobacter sp.
TCCTCGATAGCTCAATGGTAGAGCACTCGGCTGTTAACCGAGTTGTTGTAGGTTCGAGCCCTACTCGGGGAGTTTTGGTGACTTAGCCAAGTGGTAAGGCGTGGGACTGCAACTCCCTGATCGTCGGTTCAAATCCGTCAGTCACCTCTAAAAAACGATGAGATTTTTCTCATCGTTTTTTTTATTGCGTAAATACAGTTATTTATACTTGACAATAATATTATACAAATGTATAATACAGAAAATCGGAGGAAAATATGGAAGAAAAAATAAAGAAATTAAGTGACAGTGAACTGGATATTATGCTGATTGTGTGGGGTGCAGATAAACCTGTTACATCAAGTTATATCCTGGAACATATGAAGAATGAACGAAAATGGGTATTATCAACTCTTATGACTGTATTGGCCCGTTTGGAAAAAAAGAATATTCTGGCATGTGATCGAAATACAAGAACAAATTATTATTCAGCTTTGATCTCAGAGGAAGAATATAAGACAAGAGCAAATCGTTCTTTTATGGAGAAATTATACGGAAATTCTGTATCTGATCTGGTTGCTTCTTTGTATAACAGTAAAACAATCAATAAAAAGGATTTAGTGGAATTAAGGGAACTGATCAATCGATTGGATAAGGAGAATCAGGATGGGGATCAATGAGATATTTTTTAATTACCTAACGGCTTCAATTTTTGTAGGTTTTATTATCATATTAAATCTGGCTTTATCTCGGTTTTTTACAAAAAGATATTCTGCGCGGATGAAATATTTTATATGGCTTATTCTTACATTATATCTGCTTGTACCGATTCGATTGCAAAGTCGGCAACAGAGCTTAAATTTGATCGTAACAGATAATCAGGAAGTGTCATTCTATAATGACCTGACAAAGAAAGAATATAAAATAACAAATCCAAAACCTGAGGTAGAGAAGAAAAATAGTTCCGGATCAACAAATATTGAAAATAGTAAGCAGAATCATTGGAATCTGACCCGGATCGTTGTTTATTTGTGGTTTATTGGCATTGGAATTGCTGTTTTGTCAGAAACTGTAAAATATATTTATACACTTAGAATCATCAGGACATGGTCTGTGAAACCAAAAAATGGAGAAATACAGACTTTGTGTAACCGGATAAAACATGATATGGGAGTCAAAAAGAACATTGGCATTTTCGTTTCAAAGAGAATCAGTAGTCCGATGTTATGTGGATTTATAAAACTCGGTATATATTTACCTAAGGATGAATGGGATCTTAATGAGTTAGAGTATATGTTAAAGCACGAACTTACCCATTACAAAAGACGGGATCTGTGGTATAAATTATTGATTCGTATGGCAGTAATCATACATTGGTATAATCCGTTTGTTCATCTGATGCAAAGATATGCGAGCGTGAATATAGAGTGTTGTTGTGATGATGCCATATTAAAGGGACAATCATATGAATACAGACGTGCTTACTCAGAGGTGATTTTAAATAATATGGAAGCACAGAATGTAAATTACCTGACAACTGCATTTAGCGGAGGGGCAAATGAGATGAAACAGCGATTTGAAAATATATTATCTATGAAGAAAAGAAAAAAGGGAATTATTCCAGTCCTTAGCCTTGTATTACTGTTATTCGTATTGGGTTCATTTGTCGGATGCAGTTTTAAGGAAAATGTACAAAAAGCAGCGTCAAATGATATTATCTCTTTTACAGAGAATTTTATTAATGAATTTCAAGGAGCCATTGCGGGACAGAATAAGATCGACCTAGGTAGGTATATATCAAATGAAAATTTGAAAACATTTGCAGATAATATGATCCAGTTAACAACCAGACAAGTAGAAAAAGGTGCAACTATGGTCATATATAGTAATGCAAACAAATTTTCAGAGATAGAAAGTACGAAGTTATCAGATTCATTGTATTATGTGAAATTACAGATTGAAGCTGATGGATCAGGTATTCTAGGACAATTTCTTGTGAAACAAAATGGAAATGATTTTGATATTGTTGATTTCTATTTTGGGACAATGGATGGAATTGACACATATTGTACAGGACATTCTTCGGAACGAAAAGTTGAAGATGAAAATTTGTGGAATGACAGCAAATGGAATCAGAGAGTAGAAAGCAAAGTGCAAGAATGTAAGGAAAATTTAGAATAAAAAAAGCCGGCAATCAAAATAAATTGGTTGCCGGCTTTTGCATATCAGACTTCTTCTTCCGGGTATTTCATACCCCACTCATTTCGAATGTCGGTCATGATCTTCATGACATCAATCGTGTATGGAAGACGTGTATATTCTGCAATCTGTGCCGGATCATCGGCAAGGATAGCTTTTTCCATATCAGAGACTTCATAGTAGAGAGCATCTGCGGTATTACCTTCCTGAATGACTTCTTTGTGTCCGTCCTCGGTGTATGTGATGGTCGCTTCCATGGATCTCGGGTATTCGAAGATTTCGATGTAACCCTTATCAAATGCGATGGTTGCGCGTTTTGGCTGCTTTGCATGGAGTGATAAGGTTACAGTCGCCATCTCTCCGGCAGGATTCATAAGAAGGATTCCAGCCTGCTCATCCACTCCGGTCGGAGCATATTTTACCTGCGAACTGATCTGATCGGCTGTCTCACTGAAGAACATGCGAATCAGAGAGAGAGAATATACGCCGATGTCAAGCATCGCTCCGCCGGCAAGGTTGCGGTTGAAAAAGCGATTGTTCATATCATATTCTTTATAACTTCCAAAATTAACCTGAATCAAACGAAGTGGTCCGAGTGTTCCCGAGTCAACGATAGACTTAAGTTTGCGGTAAAGCGGCATATGATAGATCGTCATTGCTTCTGCAAGGATTACATGATTCTCTTCCGCAAGTTTTATGGCTTCTTCCAATTCCGAAGAATTCAAAGTGATCGATTTCTCGCAGAGAACATGTTTGCCACAGGCAAGTGCTTTGCGCAAGTAAGCAATATGCGTATTGTGCGGTGTGGAAATGTAAATAACATCCACATTCGGATCCTCAAATACTTCGTCAATCGAATCGTAAACTTTTTCGATTCCGTATTTTTCGGCAAATGCGACAGCTTTGTCGTGTGTGCGGTTTGCAACCGAATAAAGTTTGCGACCCTGCTTTGCCAGAGCGTTCGCTAATTCGTTAGCAATCACACCGCAACCGAGTGTCGCCCAGTTCAATTCTTTTGTTTTATCCATGTGTCAACCTCCTTAAAAGTATAGAAAGAAAATGGAAGAGTTATCCCTCTTCGTGAAAGTATAAATCACACACCGTTTTGCATTATGTAAAAAACGTGTCAGGTATATAAATAAAGCAAAAAACATTCGAGCACATGATAGTATGTAAATCTTAATATGTCAAATACAAATGAAAAGGTTCCATAGGGTAAAAATGTATTGAAACATTGAAAATATACAATTTGTAGGGTATTTAGAATGTTAAAGAAAAATGGACTGGTAAAATTAAAAAATCAAAATTACGAAAGGAATGCAACAAATTAGTATCCAAATGATACTGAATAGGTGAAAACGTTTTTAGACAGGCGGATCGAAATCGAATATAATGAAAGTAGAACTGTCGGGGAATTGATATCAATGTGAGGAAGTATGGACGATCGTTTATTAGTGAAGAGGGCGAAGCGTGGCGATGTGGATGCATTTGCCGAGTTATACGGAACAATCTATGAGAAGCTGTATCGCTTTGCATTCTATATGCTGAAAAATGCACAGGATGCGGAAGATGCGGTAAGTGATGCGGTGACAGATGCATTTGAGAGCATCCGAAAGCTTAAGAGAGAGGAGTCTTTTGCAAATTGGATGTATCAGATTGTGGCAAATAAGTGCCGCAGGAAAATGCGTGAATACTGTCGCCGCACGGTTTCACTGGACCGGGAGCAGAGCGGAGAAGAGGATGAATTTGTCCGGGAATGGACGAAGGATGCGGCAGGTAATTCCGTCGCGGCGGAATCCGTGGATGTCTGGGACAGTAAGAGAGAGGAGTACATGCAGCTGCGGCAGGAGTTTATGAAGCTTCCGGAGGAGGATCGGCTGATCATTGGAATGCATGTGTTCTTCGGCTACAAGACGAGGGAGATTGCAACGTTTCTGAAGATGAATGAGAATACGGTGCGATCGAAAGAAAGTCGTGCAATTCAAAAACTTGCAAAGCAGTTGGATGGATTGAGGTGAGAGATTTGGAAAAATCAGAAGGACGAAACAGTCATAACTCAAAAATAAATGAAAATGTGCCAAATAAAAAAACAGGCAAAATTGATATGATTAAAAGTCGGGAACAGAAGTTTCAAAGAAAAAAATTGAAGGAATCAAATTACAACGATATGGAAGAAAAATTAGATAAAATTGTACGCGGAATTGAATCGGAATCCGAGCAGGTTCCGGTTCCGGAATCGCTTTTGCCGGAGAATATGAAAAAGCGTCTGATACAGAAGAAAAAGAAATCAATACGTTACTTTGCAGAGATTGCAGCGGCAGTTGTGTTGGTGGCTGCGTTGGGTGGAGCCGGTGTGTATCAGATAATCAGTAAAAACGGAACCGTGGCAGAAAATGCAGATCAGGCACAGACAACATCACAAGCTGAAAGCGACACGAAAGAATCGTTGATGGGTGAAGTGGTTCATATGCAGAAGATCGGAAAGTATCGCCAGGCAGAAAATTATGAGGAAATCTACGATCTGATGGGTAAATACCAGAAAAATCTGGAGTACGCAGTTACAGCGGATATCGGTGGAATGCCGGATGTATCCGGAGACGGGGATATAGATAATTTGGCAGCTTCCGATACGACAAAGGAGAGTCTACAGAACAGCAAAACAGACGATTTTTCAAAGACAAATACAATGTTTGAGGGCATTGATGAGAGTGATTTTGTAAAGAATGACTTCGATCATCTTTTCGTGCAGGATGATAAAAAAGTATCGATCATTGATATCAGCAGTGAAAAAATGAAGCTGATCACAACCATTAAGCCAAAGCTGGAAGATACCGATACGATTCGAGAAATGTATGCGGATACGAAGGAAAATCGTATCGTGCTGATCATTGAACGCCTCATTGAGAAGGAAGTGAAGGATGATTCAACGCATGCGGGCGGTGATGTATTGGAGGGATGCTATAGTATTTACAAAAATACAGATGCCAGTGTCATCATGCAGACTTATGATATTACGGACCGGGAGAATCCACAGTTGGTCGGAACGATCACAATGGACGGAAGATATAAGGATTCCCGCAAAAGTGGCCAGATGCTTCTGCTTTTTACAACAAGAGCGCTCGGAGCAATGAATCCGGACGATAAAGACGGAATGATTCCGTCGGTCAATGGCGAGAAGATGAATTCGGATTGCATTTACATTGGCGAAGATATCAGTTCGGAGCTGATTATGGCAACCGTCAGTCTTTCCGAGCCGGATCAGACGATCGACCAGATGACCATTATGAGCGGCTATGCAGAAATCTATATGAGTGACAATGCGCTTTATCTGTATGAAAGCACATATAAAAATGAGGATGAATATACAGAAATCACGCGTTTTCCGTTCCACAGCGGGTATATGTGCGAGGGACATTCCGTGACGGTTCGTGGTGATATCAGTGATAAATTTGCTATCTCGGAAGGCGCGGATGATGGTATGGTCCGTGTTCTTACAACCATCTGGGATAAAGATGAATCAACGAATGAGCTGCATCTGTATGATTATAGCATGAAAGAAGTGGGAAGTCTGACCGGTATTGCAAAAGGTGAAGAAGTCTATGCTGCGCGCTATATTGGCAATATCGCATATTTCATCACGTATCACAATACGGATCCGCTTTTTGCGGCAGATATCTCGGATCCGCAGAATCCGAAACTGCTCGGAAATGTGAAGATGACGGGCTATTCCGATTATCTGCATCCGTACGGAGGCAATCTGTTGCTCGGTATCGGGTATGAGACCGACCCGGATACATCCGAAACCTTGGGTGTTAAGCTGACCATGTTTGATATTTCCGATCCGGTCAACCTAAAGATTCTTGACAGTGTCGTAATCGATGATGCGAGTACGCAGACAACTTATAATTATAAGGCGATTCTTGCAGATGCAAGGAAGAATCTGATCGGATTTGGCGTAGATGTGTGGGATGAGCAGAGGGAGAGTCTATCTTCTGATTATGTTGTATATCGATGGAAAGATGGACATTTTCAGAAAGTACTGACGCAGGATCTCGGGGATGATGATCTGGGGCTGACGCCGGTGAATACAAGAGGTGTGTATGCAGGAATGCGATTTTACTGTATATCGCAGAATGTGAAGTCTTATAAAGTAATATCATATGATATGGAGGATAATTTTAAAAAGTTAGATACGTTAAAATTATGAGAACATGATTTAAAATAAACAAAAGCTTGCAACGATTGGAGGCATACACTTTGACGACGAGTCAAAGCCTGTATAGCCTCCAAATTTGTTTTATTCCGGTATCTTTTTTATATTTTGCACAAAAAATGAAATGACATTTTGTGAATGATTTTGACGGATTGTGATTGACTTTGAAATGTTGCAAAATTATAATACAACTATAGATGAATGATTTTGACCGGTTATGAATGGAAAAGGAGTCTAAGATATGCTTGCAGAGGAAAGATTTTTAAAGATATTGTCCATAATAGAGTCAGAAGGAAGCGCAACGATGCAGGAACTTATGACTGCACTTGACGCATCGGAATCCACAATCCGAAGGGATTTGAACACGATGGATGAAAATGGATTGTTGACAAAGGTCCACGGAGGTGCGATTGCCAGGAAACCATCAATCAACACTTCGGACGAGAATGTAAACAGTCGAAAGGCTTTGAACGCAGATGAGAAACATTTGATCGCCAAATATGCGGCATCACTCATTCAGCCACACGATTTCGTATACATTGATGCGGGAACAACGACGGAGATGATGATACCGTACATTCAGACAACTGAGGCTGTATTTGTGACAAACGCGATCACACACGCAAAGCTGCTCTCCGAGAAAGGATGCAGAGTTTACATTCTCGGTGGAGAGTTCAAGTCACAGACCGAGGCAATCGTTGGTGAGGAAGCGGTAGAAACACTGGATAAATATAATTTCACCAAAGGATTCTGGGGAACGAACGGAATCAGCGTGACCAAAGGGTTTTCCACACCGGAAGTCAAGGAAGCGATGGTGAAGAAGCATTCGATCGAGAATTGCAAGAAGTGTTATATTCTTGCCGATTCATCCAAATTCGATCAGATGTCCAGCGTGAAATTCGCAGATTTTGATCAGGCAACCATACTTACGACCGGGCTGCTCAAGCCGGCATTAAAGAAATACAAGAACATTGTGGAGGTGAAATAACATGATCTATACCGTAACATTTAACCCTTCTTTGGACTATATCGTAACCGTCAATGATTTTATGACCGGTGTTGTGAACCGTACAAGCAAGGAGATCATCTTTCCGGGCGGCAAGGGAATCAACGTATCGATGGTGCTTAGCAACTTAGGATGCAGGAACACGGCGCTTGGTTTTATGGCAGGATTTACAGGAGAAGCAATCATCAAGATGCTGCAGGAAAAAGATATTTCAACGGATTTTATCCATGTGGAAAAAGGTACATCGCGTATCAATGTTAAGCTTCGTGCGCAAAAAGAAACAGAAATCAATGGACAGGGACCACAGATTGAATCTGCGGATATCAAGAAACTATACGAAAAACTCAATCAGCTTCAGGATGGAGACATCTTAGTTCTCGCAGGAAGCATCCCGGATACGATGCCGGAATCCATGTATATGGATATCATGGATTATCTGAAAGAAAAGAATTTAAAGATTGTTGTGGATGCAACAAAGGATTTGCTTTTGAATGTGCTTCCGTTTCGTCCTTTCCTCATTAAACCGAACAATCATGAGTTGGGCGAGATGTTCCATACCGTGATTACAAAGAAAGAAGACGTAATCACATATGCAAAGAAGCTTCAGGATAAAGGAGCCAGAAACGTTCTTATTTCCATGGCAGGTGATGGTGCGGTATTGATCACAGAAGATGGTCAGGTATTCCAAAGCGAAGCGCCGAAGGGAATGCTGATTAATTCCGTAGGTGCCGGGGATTCCATGGTAGCGGGATTTTTGTACGGATACTTACAGAAGAATGATTATGCGGACGCGTTCAAATATGGCGTATGCACCGGAAGTGCGAGCGCATTTTCCGAAGAACTTGCAACGAAGGCCGAGGTTGAGGCCTTGTTAGATAAAAACAAAGATTTATTTTAGGAGGGAGAAACGATGAGAATTCGAGATTTACTCGCTGCAGAGAGCATTCAATTAAACGGTGCGGCAGCAGGCAAAACAGATGTGCTCAATCAGATGGTCGATCTGATGGCAAAAAGCGGAAAGATTTCTGATGTCGATACTTATCGCAAAGGAGTATTTGCAAGAGAGGAAGAGGGAACAACCGGAATCGGTGAAGGAATCGCGATTCCACATTGTAAGTCCGATGCGGTCAACAAGCCGGGACTTGCAGCAATGGTTGTACCGGATGGAGTTGAGTTTGACTCTTTAGATGGAGCTCCGGTACACATTTTGTTCCTGATCGCAGCACCAAATACCAAGGATAATGTACATCTTGATGTGCTCAGTAAATTATCCGTTCTTCTGATGGATGAAGATTTTACACAGAATCTGATCCATGCAAAGAGTGTCGATGAGTTCCTTTCCATCATCGATGCAGCAGAGAATGCAAAGGATGCAGAGGAAGAGGCACAGGCGCAGCAGGAGGCTCCGAAGGGAATCCAGATTCTTGCTGTAACCGGATGCCCGACCGGAATCGCGCATACTTATATGGCAGCAGAGGCATTGGAAAAGAAGGCTGCCGAGCTTGGCTACACGATCAAGGTTGAGACCCGTGGATCAAGCGGAGCCAAGAATGTCGTAACCGACGAAGAGATCGCAAACGCAGTAGGAATCATTGTTGCAGCAGATACAAAGGTTCCGATGGAGCGTTTCAACGGAAAGAAAGTCATCGAGTGCAAGGTTGCGGACGGAATCAACAAGTCCGAAGAACTGATCAACCGCATTATGAGCGGTGACGCAAAAGAATATCACGCACAGGAAGGTGCAAGCGAGGAGAAAGAGAGCAAGAACTCCGGCAGCATCGGACATCAGATCTACACACATCTGATGAATGGTGTATCCCACATGCTTCCATTCGTTATCGGCGGCGGAATCATGACAGCTTTAGCATTCCTGATCGATACGATTCTCGGCTATGGTGCAACCGGTGGCAGCGCATTCGGTTCCTGTACACCACTGTCTGCATTCTTTAAGTACAGCGGCGGACTTGCAATGGGTCTGATGGTTCCGGTACTCGCAGGATACATCGCTTACTCGATCGCCGATCGTCCGGGACTTGCCGTCGGTTTTACCGGTGGACTTCTCGCATCGAGCGGTAACGCACTTGTGACCGGTTATAACTGGGCAGACAGCACAAGCGGCTTCCAGAAATTTATCGCAGATTTCGCTTTCCAGCAGCCGAATGGTGGAGCAACCGTATCCGGTTTCCTTGGCGGAATTTTAGCAGGTTTCCTTGCAGGATTTATCGTACTCATGCTGAAAAAGGCATTCGCGAAGCTTCCGGCTTCACTCGATGGAATCAAGCCGACTTTGATCTATCCGTTACTTGGTATTTTAATCATCAGTGTTCTGATGTGCTTTATCTTCAACCCGTTGATCGGATTGATCAACACCGGACTCAGCGACATGCTGACATCCATCTCCGATGCAGGATTTATTACCGTATTGGGACTGCTCCTTGGAGCAATGATGGCAATCGATATGGGTGGCCCAATCAACAAGGCAGCTTATGTATTCGGTTCCGGAATGCTTGCAACAGCAGCACAGATGATGGCAGACGGCGCAAGTGCCAGTGACCCGGCAGTTCAGGCATGCTACATCGCAATGGCTTCCATCATGGTTGGTGGAATGGTTCCTCCGGTAGGTATCGCTTTGGCATGCCGCTTCTTCCCGAAGAAGTTTACCGCAGCAGAGCGCAACTCATGGGTATCGAACCTGATCATGGGATGTTCCTTCATCACAGAGGGGGCGATTCCATTCGCAGCAGCTGACCCGATCCACGTAATTCCATGTACCCTTGTCGGTGCAGGTGTTGCAGGATTCTTATCCGCACTGTTTAAATGTACGCTGATGGCTCCTCACGGCGGAATCTTCGTATTCGCAACCGTTGGAAACCCATTGTTATACATTGTTTCATGGGTGATCGGTTCCGTGATCACAGCATTAATGCTCGGACTGATCAAGAAAGACGCTGAATAAATCGAACAACTTGAATGAGGTTAAGACAATGACAATCGAGGGAAAAAGCGTATACAGCGGGGTGGCGATCGGCCGCCTTGCCGTATACCACAATGCAGAAAAGCAGGTAAAACGAGAGAAAATTACAGACATTCCGGCGGAGATCGCCCGCTTCGAGGAGGCCCGCGCCAAGGCAAAGGAGCAGCTTGCGGCGCTCTATGAGAAAGCGTTAAAGGAAGTCGGCGAAGTGAATGCCGCAATCTTTGAAGTACACCAGATGATGTTGGATGACCTTGATTATGTGGAATCCATCACGAATATGATCGAGACACAGGAGGTCAATGCAGAATTTGCAGTCGCAACGACCGGAGACAATTTCTCCGAGATGTTCGCATCGATGGATGACGATTACATGCGCGCACGTTCTGCCGATGTAAAAGATATCTCAAATCGCGTTGTCGCAGTATTACAGGGACAGTCAGAGGGCGGTCTTGACGCAGATGAGCCGGTGATCCTGCTTGCCAACGATCTGGCTCCCAGCGAGACCGTACAGCTTGATAAGTCCAAGGTTTTATCCTTTGTCACAAGACTCGGATCGACCAATTCGCATACCGCAATCCTTGCGAGAACGATGAACATTCCGGCTTTGATCGGCATTGATTTTCCGGAAGATGTGGACGGCAAGATGGGAATCGTCGACGGTTACGAAGGAAAGCTGATCGTTGATCCTCCGGTATCCGTCTTAGAGACCTACCAGAAGAAGAAAGCCGAGGACGAGGAGAAAAAGCGCCTCCTTCAGGAATTAAAAGGCAAAGAGAACGTCACACTCGACGGAACGAAGATCAATCTGTATGCGAACATCGGAAGTGTTGCCGACGTAGCATCCGTACTTGCCAATGATGCCGGTGGAATCGGACTTTTCCGAAGTGAGTTCCTGTATCTGGAAAGTGCGGATTATCCGACCGAAGAGGAGCAGTTCCAGGCATACCGTAAGGTTGCGGAGGCGATGGCGGGAAAGAAAGTCATCATCCGTACACTTGATATCGGTGCTGATAAGCAGGTTGGTTACTTTGATCTCGGCAAGGAAGATAATCCGGCGATGGGTTATCGTGCTATCCGTATCTGTCTGACCAGAAAAGAAATCTTTAAGACACAGCTTCGTGCGTTGTACCGCGCAAGCTACTACGGAACAATCGCAATCATGTTCCCGATGATCATTTCTGTGGACGAAGTTCACCAGATCAAGGAGATCATCACAGAGGTCAAGGCTGAACTGGATCAGGAAGGAGTTCCGTATAAGGAAGTTGAGCTCGGTGTCATGATCGAGACTCCGGCGGCAGTCATGATCAGTGAAGATCTTGCAAAAGAAGTCGATTTCTTCTCTGTCGGAACGAACGACCTCACACAGTACACGCTGGCGATCGACCGTCAGAATCCGAAGCTGGATGCTTTTTACGATTCGCATCATCCTGCAATCCTTAAGATGCTGCAGATGATTGTTGATAACGGTCACAAGGGCGGATGCTGGGTTGGTATTTGCGGAGAGCTTGGTGCGGACACGACACTGACCGAGACATTCCTCAAGATGGGATTTGATGAGCTGTCCGTCAGCCCGTCCATGATCCTCAAGGTTCGTCAGAAGATTCGTGAAACACGCCTTTAATCTATAAAAACTTCATCATAAATAGTAAACGGAAGGAACGTCAGGAGAATTTCTTGACGTTCTTTTCGTTATCCTCTATCATATTAAGAAGTGTAAGAAAACCTTTGTAATATTGAAATGCTGATGTAAGAATGATGGTGAATGAGCGCTTATGAAGGCATTGCGATACAAGGAAAGGAAGAGTTTATGGAAGAAAAAAACCGTATCGGTGAAAGAACAACCGGTACTTTGTATCTGTGTGCGACACCGATCGGAAACCTGGAAGACATTACATTCCGCGTGCTGCGCACATTAAAAGAGGTGGATCTGATCGCGGCGGAGGATACGCGCAACTCGATCAAGCTGCTGAATCACTTCGAGATCAAGACGCCGATGACCAGTTATCATGAATATAATAAGATTGAAAAGGCATACCAACTTGTTGATAAGATGCGTGCAGGCAAGAACATCGCGCTCATCACCGATGCGGGAACGCCGGGCATCTCCGATCCGGGTGAGGATATTGTGAGGATCTGCTACGAGGAGGGAATTCCGGTGACCTCGCTTCCGGGAGCGGCAGCATGTGTGACCGCACTCACGATGTCCGGAATGCCGACGAGACGATTCGCGTTTGAGGCCTTTTTGCCGAAAGATAAGAAGGAGCATCAGGCGGTGCTTACGGAGTTGGAGCAGGAGACGCGCACAATCATTATCTATGAGGCACCGCATCATCTGGTAAAAACGTTGACGGAACTTTCGGAGCATCTCGGCGGGGAGCGCAGACTGACGATCTGTCGCGAACTGACAAAGAAGCACGAAGAGAAAATGCAGACCACCCTTGCGGATAGTCTGCAGTATTACGCGGTCAATGATCCGCGCGGAGAATATGTGCTTGTGATCGAGGGACGATCCCGCGAGGAGATGATCCGCGAGCAGCAGGCAAGCTGGGAAAGCATGAGTATCGCGGAGCACATGCAGCACTACGAATCGCAGGGCATCGACCACAAAGAAGCGATGAAGCTTGTTGCGAAGGATCGCGGTGTCAGCAAGCGCGACATTTATCAGGCATTGTTGCAGTAATTACTGCAACGCTTTCTCAATCTGTTCATTAAGAATCGCAAACGGCGACGGTCCGGTACGAAGGATTGCTTCATGGAAGGCAACCGTATCGAATTGGTCGCCGTATTTTAACGCGTATTTGTCATGAAGCTGCCGAAACTGCAGGTAGCCCACATAATATTTCAGATAGTTTCCCGGATCTTCAAGGACGAGATTGGTGATCGCATTGATCGTCTCCTCTTCACAGATGCCGTAATCACTCCAGAATTTTAGCATTTCCGGCTTTTTCCAACCATAATAATGAATACCGATATCGGAGCTGGCATAGAGGCTCAGCGTTGCGGCCTGATTGTGCTGCAGCAGGCTTGCGACATCCTCCGGGAGGTTGGCGTAATAGTATGCCTGCATCTCGACGTAAGTCGCCCAGCCCTCCGTGAAAGCAGGATAATTGAGGAGTGCCTGCACCTTCGGATCGCCGGATGCATAGGAGGAGATCGTCTGGTAGAGATGGCCCGGAAAGCCTTCGTGTGCGAGCGTTGTAAAGTAGGAGACATCATTGTATTTGCTCGCATCATTGATGTAGATCCGGTTGTAGGAATAATCGTCGATTGGCGCGGTAATGTAGAATGCCGGCGCGAGATATTCGGACAAAGCGGGATCAACGTGGCAGACTTCGTAAATCGTATCCGGCGCAGCAGGAAAATCGGCAAGCATCGCAGTTTTCAACGTCTCGATCATTTCATTTTCATCGGTCATTGTCCATTTTGGATCAGCAGACTCGGCGATCAGTTTTGGATTCTTGGAGATCAGATCCGAACAAAAGGCGGTATCTTCGGAACGCGCCTGGGCAATCTGCGCATCAATCTCTTCGATGGACAGATCCAGACCGGTGTTGTAGGCGACAAGTGCCTCGTAGTAAGCCTTGCCGTCCTCGTATTCACAGAGTCCCCAGTCGTTTCTGCCACATCCGAGCAGCTTTGTAAGCCCGGAGATCATCTGTGTGTAAGCCGGGATCACATGGTCGGCGATTACTTCCTGATTCTGCGCAATGTAGCTTTCCTTGTCAGATGCACTCAGTCCGTCCAGGGCATTGAGACGGTTGACAAACGTATCAAACAGGAAATTATCTTCGGGGTGTTCGGTGAAGATTTCACAGCCGGAGATCACTTTCATGCAGCTTTTGTCTGACATGAAGAGACCGGACTCTGCCTTTTTCTGCTCGAAGGAAAGAATATCCGAAAAGTATTCGTCCATCTGGGAGAGCAGAGTCAGATAGTCTTCTACATCCTGTTTGGAGTAGAAAGGATATTCCGCGAGCAGGATCGGAAGCTGCGAAGTCACGCCGTTGGAAGGTGTCAGCACTTCCTCGTAGAGCGGATACTGTGCGATCGCCTGCTGGCGTACAAGAGAATCTTTAAGAAGCGCGTGTGTCAGTTTTCCCTGTGCGTCGAGTGTGCGCGTTGCGTAGGAATCGAGCTGTTTTTGCAGATCCTCGATTTTGGAAAGGGCATCTTTTTGCGTTGCCCATGAAAAACTGCCGAGGCGCACTTCCGGGGAAGTGATTCCGGCAGATTTGGGATTCTTTAGCGTAAAATGTAAGTTCATTGTGTTTGCCGTCACCTCATCCTCAAAAAGCTGGTCTACAAAAGAGTCGAAGGTCTGTGAGGTTCCAGCGTGAGGAAGTCCCGAAAAGTTCCGGGCGCACACGAAGATCGCAAGCAGCAGCGTGGCGGCGAGCAGAATGCGATATTTTTTCAGAAAGGATTTCATAGGAAAGCTCCTGTGAGCGAAATTATTATATGGTATGCATTGAAATGCTGCGTCATGCGAGAAGAATGTGGATAAAAATCAGGGAAGAAGGAGTGAATGTGAAAAAGAAAAGACGCACGTCATATAATAAAGAGGAAAATCATATAGTGAACAAAGGGAAAAAGGGGAATGGCACATGAATTATCTATGGGGTGGGATGATTGTTGTCGGCATTGTCTATGCGGTGTTGACCGGAAATCTGGATGCGGTAACGGAGCAGGCGCTTGTGTCGGCGAAAGAAGCGATCAGTTTATGTATCACAATGGCGGGGGCGATGGCTTTCTGGGTCGGAATCATGCGGATCGCGGAGCGTGCGGGAATGATCGAGCGCGCGGCACGAAAAATGGGACCGCTTCTTACGTTCCTTTTTCCGTCTGTACCGAAGTCAAGCAGGGCACGCACGCAGATTGCAACCAATATGGTTGCGAATGTGTTCGGACTTGGCTGGGCGGCAACTCCGGCGGGACTGTCCGCGATGAAAGAATTGCGAAAACTTGAGGCGGATACAGGGCAGGCGACGGATGCCATGTGTGATTTCCTGATTCTGAATATCTCGTCACTGCAGTTGATCCCGGTCAGCATTATTGCTTACCGGAGCCAGTATGGATCGGTTGCTCCGGCAGCAATCATTGGTCCGGCAATCCTTGCGACATGCGCATCGACCGGGGCAGCAGTTGTGTTTATTAAGATAAGGCAGTTACTCGGACGGCACAAACTGCAGCAGTGATTCCGGAACAGTAAGACAATCATGCTACGTGAAAGAAGATTTTGCGCAAGGAGAAGGAGTTTGTCTGTATGCATATCATTTTATTTCTGTCGAAAGCGGTAATTCCGTTTATTATTCTTTTCGTTGTCGGGAATGGACTGCTTCGGCATCAGAGAGTGTATGAAGATTTTTTGGACGGAGCCAAAAGCGGCGTGCGGACGGTTGTTGAGATTATGCCGACACTTGTCGGTCTCATGGTTGCAGTAGGAATCCTTCGCGCATCCGGTTTTCTGGATTTTCTGGCGGACCTTTTGGCGAAAGGGCTGGCATTTACGCATTTTCCGACGGAACTTGTCCCGATTGCAATCGTGAAAATGTTTTCCTCGTCCGCTGCGACCGGACTTCTGCTCGATCTGTACAAAACGCACGGAACCGACTCGATGATCGGGCTTGCGGCTTCCATCATGCTCAGCAGCACGGAGACGATTTTTTACACGATGTCCATTTATTTTATGACGGTTAAGGTGAAGAAAACGCGCTACACACTGGTGGGAGCACTTGTTGCGACATTGGCGGGAATTGCAGCATCAGTTGCTTTGGCACAGATGGGAATAAACTCGTGAATCGATTGTACGTAAATAGAAAAATTGCACAACAATTTACAAAAAAGGGCAAATATTGACTAATAATTTCTAAAGTGCTAGTATTTAAGAAGTTACATTAGTTAAAGGGGGTACGTTATGAAAAATTTGAGCGTAAGAGTTAAGATGACGCTGATCACGATTCTTGTTGTGATTTTGGCTTTTGCGGCCTGTTTTATTTCACTGATCGATATGCGGCAGGTGAAACAGGAAGCGCTGGATGAATTGGAAGCATCAATCCGTGAGAATTACGACGCAACGATCAAGGATCAGGTAGGAGTGGTAATATCGCTTTTGTCGGAGATCAATGATCAGTATAAAGCAGGTGTTTTCGGGTCTCTTGATGAGGCAAAGGAAGTTGCGGCTGAGGAAGTGCGCCAGATGCGTTACGGTGATTCCGGATATTTCTGGGTAGACACTTCAAGCGGAACGAACGTGATACTTCTCGGAGGGGATTCAGAGGGAACCAACCGTATGGAGATGGAAGATGCCAGCGGATTTCAGATGGTAAAAGAGATTATACGCGTAGCTGTGGAGGAAGGCGGCGGATATGTCGATTATGTCTATCCGAAAGAGGGAGAGACCGAGGCTTCACCAAAGCGTTCTTACAGCGAATATTTTGAGCCTTTTGACTGGGTAGTCGGAACAGGGAATTATACGGATTATATTGATGATGAGGTTGCAGCGAAGGGGGACGAGCTGACTGCATTTGTGACAGCTAAGATGATAACGCTGATCGGGGCCTGCGTCGTATTGCTTCTGATCGTTGGAACGCTGGTTACGGTCATTGCTTTGGACATCATTCATTCGGTAAGAAATATTTCCGCAAGCATCAATGTGATCGCGGGTGGCGATTTTGTTCAGAAGGTACCGAAGAAACTGGTCGGCCGCAAGGATGATTTCGGAAATCTTGCGAAGACATTGGAAGGCATGCGGCATTCGCTGCGCGGTCTTCTCGCACAGGTAAAAAATGAATCGGTTAATATCGATAATGTAGTGGAAAGTATTGACGCGAATGTGTTTACGCTCAACAGCGAGATCGAGGATGTATCGGCAACGACACAGGAGCTGGCTGCAAGTACCGAGGAGACAGCGGCTTCCGCAGACCAGATCAACAGCATGACGCAGCAGATCGATGATGCGGCCCGCGAGATTGCAACGCGTGCGCAGGATGGCGCGACGGAGGCGGAAGATATTCACAAGCGCGCTTCGCAGTCAAAGACAAACGCGGTGGAGAATCGTCAGAAGATGGAGCAGATGCAGTCTGAGATCCGGAGCAGTCTGCAAAAAGCATTGGATGATGCCAAAGTTGTGGAACAGATCGGTATCCTTGCAGATTCGATTCTGACCATTACCGGACAGACAAATCTGTTGGCACTCAACGCTTCGATCGAGGCAGCGCGTGCGGGCGATGCGGGACGCGGATTTGCCGTTGTTGCGGAGGAAATCCGTGTATTGGCGGAGCAGTCGCAGGAGGCAGTAGCCAATATTCAGGCAGTTACGGAGAATGTCAATCGTGCGGTTGCAAATCTTGCCAAGGATTCGAACCGGTTACTGGATTATGTGGATCAGGATGTGGTCGAGAGCTTTGCCTTGTTTGAGAAGATGGCGGACGATTACAATGTCGATGCGACAAAGATCAATGAACTGGTATCCGATTTCAGTGCAACATCGGAGGAACTGTTAGCTTCTATCAACAGTATTTCCGAGGCAATCGACGGAATTACATCGGCATCGAATGACAGCGCGGCAGGTACGACCAACATTGCGCAGAAGACCGTATCGATCGTCAATGAGTCATCGGAAGTTATGAAGAGCGCGAAGGTGGCAGAGAAGTCGGCAGAAGAACTTCGCAAGAATGTAAATAATTTCAAGATCGGCGAATAATTTTGTGATTTATGAATAGAATGTAATATAGGAAAACATGAGAATGGGGATGCTTTTTCGAAGTGTCCCCATCTTAGATATCACGGAGTTGACTTTTGGTGATAACAGAACTATAATATATACGTTGACGCGGGATGGAGCAGTCTGGAAGCTCGTCGGGCTCATAACCCGAAGGTCATAGGTTCAAATCCTATTCCCGCAACTATAGACTATATTCCAAGGAATATGGTCTATTTTTCTATACAGGAAAATATCTTTATGAGCAGTAGTTGTATACATAAATGATTGAGGAAAGAGAATGAACGGACTTTTTGAGAGACATCGTTACCATCGGTTGAATCAGGTGCAGTACATTGCGCTTGGTTTCTTCTTTATGATATTGGCGGGAAGTCTGATACTGACGCTTCCGATCGCATCGCGAAGCGGAGAGTGGACACCTTTTTTGGATTCCATGTTTACAGCGACCAGTGCCACATGTGTGACAGGATTGGTCGTATATGATACATTTACGCACTGGAATGTGTTTGGACAACTTGTGATCCTTCTTTTGATCCAGATTGGAGGGCTCGGATTCATCGCGGTCGGAGTCGGATTTTCGATGGCATTCCGGCGCAGAATCGGCCTGCGGCAGAGGGATCTTCTGAAAGAAAGCATCAATGCGATGGAAATCGGTGGAATCGTCAAACTTTCACGCAAGATCTTTATAGGGACAGCATTGTGTGAGGGGGCGGGAGCCGTACTTCTCGCAACGCGTTTTATTCCGGAGTTTGGTTTTGTAAAAGGCATTTATTATAGTATATTCCATGCAATATCGGCTTTTTGTAATGCCGGCTTTGACCTGATGGGAGGGCAGCAGCCGTATTCTTCATTTACTGCATATGCAACGGATCCGGTAATCAATATTGCACTCATGCTTCTGATCGTTGTCGGAGGACTCGGATTTGTTGTGTGGAGTGATGTCGTATCGAAGCGATTTCACTGGAAAAATTATTGTCTGCACACGAAGATGGTTATATCCGTGACGCTGATCCTTATTTTTGGAGGCGCGCTGCTTTTATTTCTGTTCGAACAGGGCGGTACGATAAAAGGAATGTCAACCGGAGACCAGATTCTGACTTCGCTTTTTGGCTCGGTAACGGCACGTACTGCAGGTTTTAACACGGTTGATACCGGCGCTTTGCAGCCGGAGAGCAAGCTTCTGACGATCGCATTAATGTTTATCGGAGGAAGCCCGGGGTCGACGGCCGGAGGTGTCAAGACCACGACGATCGCAGTTATTTTAATTTATGTGATTTCGAATCTACGCGGAGAGAGCGGATGCAATGTATTTCACCGGAGAATCGGGGACGAAGTCATCAAGAAGGCAAGTATGGTATTCTGTCTGAATCTGTTTTTGGGACTGATCAGTGTGATTCTTATTCTTGCAACAAGCAGCCTGCGCATGAGTGATGTGCTGTTTGAGGTGTATTCGGCGATCAGCACGGTCGGCATGACGAC
>CAKRKX010000046.1 GCA_934358675.1 uncultured Agathobacter sp.
CTTCTACTCCATTCCTATTTATTTGTTAACACTGTTATGTATTTGCACGTGTTAAATAATAACACCGGCAAATTACTGCGTCAAGTAATTTGCCGGTGTTCATTTTTATTTCATATTTATTTTATTTTTTAATACTATCTCACTTTAGAAAGGAATTCCTGTAATCTTGCATTATTTGGATGGTCAAAAAACTTCTCCGGATCCGTATCCTCCTGAATATTTCGCTCATCAATGAAAAGCACACGGTTCGCAACTTCCCGGGCAAAAGCCATCTCATGCGTAACAACGATCATGGTCATTCCGTCCTCCGCAAGTTCCTTCATGATGGCGAGAACCTCGCCCACCATCTCGGGATCAAGTGCGGAAGTCGGCTCGTCGAAAAGAATCACATCCGGATTCATTGCCATCGTACGCGCGATCGCGATACGCTGCTTCTGTCCACCGGATAAAGTACTCGGATAAGCATCTGCTTTTTCTGAAAGTCCAACCCTCTCCAAAAGACGCATTGCTTCATTCGACGCATCTTCTTTCGATACTTTTTTCAACTTCATCGGAGCAAGCATGATATTTTCTTTCACCGTCATATTCGGAAACAGATTAAACTGTTGAAACACCATACCGATCTTCTGACGCACTTCATTAATATTCGTATTCCTGTCAAGAAGATCCGTTCCCTCAAAAATAATCTGTCCTGCTTCCGGATGTTCCAATAAATTAAGTGAACGTAAAAACGTGGACTTACCACAGCCGGAAGGACCAACGATGGCGATCACTTCACCACGATAGATATTCGTGTTCAAATTTTCGAGGACCATGTGATCCCCATATGATTTACATAAATCTTTTACTTCAATCAATAATTCTCTATCTTGCATCTTTTTTCAGTCTCCTTTCCAGACGACCAACCATGGATGTCATAAACATAACAATCACAAGGTATACGAGTGCTACTGCAATCAGTGGCATGAATGCCTCATAGGTATTGCTTCGGATGATATCTCCGGCCTTCGTCAGATCGACAAGACCAATGTATCCAACGATCGCACTCTCCTTCAGCAAAGCAATAAACTCGTTAAAGATTGCAGGAAGCGAGTTCTTAACTGCCTGCGGAAGGATAATATGGCGCATGGTCTGTCCATATGTAAATCCAAGGCTTCGTCCTGCCTCAAACTGTCCGATTTCAACCGACATAATTCCCGCACGGATTGCTTCCGAAACGTATGCGCCGGAATTCAATCCAAATGCAATGATGGCTGTCATGACCGGATTTGCTTTTACAGTAGCAAAAACAACAAAGTAAGCGATAAGAAGCTGAACCATCATAGGAGTTCCTCTAAAGATGGTCAGATAGATTTTAACCAGCACATTTAAAATGCGTATACCGATCGACTTTTCTTCATTGCGGTCGTTGGCAACACGAATGATTGCAAATACAAACCCAAGCATAATACCGATCAATCCCGCAAATAGTGTAATAAGGATTGTGATGCCGAGACCCTTTGGAATGTACTTCCAGCGTCCCTTTTCTATAAACACCTGTTGAAACTTCTGTACAAATCCCTGTTTTGTAACTTTTGCACCGGTATTTACGATAATAACCTGTTTTGAAGTTGTATAGGATTCAGAAAAATCAATATTCTTTAAGCGATCTTCCGTAACGGTTAAACCGGCCGCTCCAAAGTCCGCTTTACCGGATTGCACCGCAGCAATGATGGAATCAAATTCCATATCCGAAATCACGAGATTCATGCCAAGCCTGTCGCAGATTGCCTGCGCCATGTCTGCATCAATTCCGATAATTTTTCCATTCTCATAATACTCATATGGTGGAAAAGCAGCGTTTGTCGCCATCGTGAGGGTTCCATTGTCTCTTGTCACATCATCCGGTGATACATACGGAGTTTCTCCAACATTGTCACCGATATAATTATCGGTGATCTTCTGCAACGTACCATCCTGCTTAATTTCATCCAATGCTCCGTTGATCTTGTTTAAGAGATCATCATTGCCTTTTGCAACACAGATTGCATATTCTTCATTTGTAAACTCTTCATCAAGAATCTTAAGTTCCTGATTTTTGTCAACGAATGCGATTGCCGTCTGCTCATCAATAATGACACTGTCAATCTTGTTCTGCTTCAAGGCCTGTACGGCATCAGCCCCCTTATTATAGCGCACGACTTCTGTTCCCGCATCGTCGCCTTCATAATCGGAAGCATAAGTATCACCCACCGTACCGATCTGTACACCGATCTTTGAACCTTCGAGATCATCCACCCCGGAAATCACCTTATCCGGCGTCTGATCCGCTTTCTTTTGTCCGCATGCAGTCAGCGTCAGCAGCATCAAAGCTGTAAGAAGTATCACTGCAAGGGAGCGTTTCCTTGTTTGCATTTTTCTCATAATATATTCCTTTCTGGATCATCGATTTCTTTCTGGAATCCTATAATCCGCCAAATTACTTTCTATTCTACAATATTTCATCAATTATTGAAAGTATTATTATACTATTTTTCTGCAAAAAATTGCATAAAAATACAACTTAAGACCGATGTTTTTCGTAATGTTAAGTTACTCCCTTGAAAGCCAGCGGAAAATCATATAAAATTAAAACAGATTATTCAAAAGAATTGTAAGATACTTACTAAGATACACAAGAAACGAGGAAACTTCTATGAACTATGATGAAACACTATTTAAAGCCAAGGCCAACCAGAAGGCACGTCGTATCTGGCTGATCTTCGGTCTGCTTCTGACCGCAAACTACGGTGCAGATGTCAGCAACGGACTTTATCCGGTCAATGAGTATATCATTTTTATACTTCTGTGCTGGATTCCGTTTATTGCCGGAGATATTTTGTTAAAAGTCAAAGGAAAAGATACCGATCTCTATCGTCATGATCTGTTTATCGGTTATGGAATCTTTTATACCTTCCTGATTTTCACAACAGATTCACCGATCGCATTCACTTATATTCTTCCAGTGACCAGTCTTCTTGTATTATATAAGAACAGACGCTTTATGATCAATTGTGGAATCGCCAACATCATCAGTGTTCTTGCAAGTGCCCTCTATCACGGACTGGTACTCGGTCAGACAAGTGCTTCCGACATGAAGAATTATCAGTTACAGATTGCCTGCCTGATTCTCTGCTATGTATGCTACGTCATGTCCATCCGCCATCTTGTCGAATCAGACGGAGCTTTGACAGACAGTATCAAAGCGGATTTAAAACGCGTTGTCACAACCGTTGAAACGGTAAAGACTGCAAGTAACACGATCATGGACGGAATTACCGTTGTCCGCGAGATTGCAACCGAGAACAAACACGGTTCCGATGTTGTCGTACACGGAATGAATGAACTGACAGAACACAATGGTGAATTATTTGACCAGACAGAATCTTCAAAGGATATGACAACGGATATCAGTGCTCAGGTACAGCATGTGGCAGCGATGATCAATGAGATGGTGGAACTTACCGCGGAATCCGTCAAACACGCACAGACAAGTTCCGGAGATCTCGACTCCCTTGTCACAACAACCGGAACGATGGTCAAACTCTCTTCCGAGGTAGAGCAGGTACTCGTTGCATTCAAGGAGGAATTTGAAACCGTAAAGAATCAGACGAGCACAATTGAAGATATCAATGATCAGACGAACCTTCTGGCTCTCAATGCCTCCATTGAGGCAGCACGTGCAGGAGAAGCCGGCAAAGGTTTTGCAGTCGTTGCCGAGCAGATTCGCAAACTAAGTGCAGAGACGCAGTCTTCTTCCGGTCAGATTCAGGAAGCTCTCATGCGTCTTGATGAGACAACTGCCAAGATGACCTCTTCCATTGAACAGACCTTACAGTTAATTCAGCTTACACTTGAAAAAGTTACACAGACCGGAGAAAACGTAAGCAAAATTAATGAGGATTCTTCCCAGCTTGGAGAACACATTCAGGTAATTGATTCTGCAATGAAAGAAGTTGAATCTTCAAATATTCAGTTAGTCAGCAATATGGAGCAGGTATCCCAGATTGTAGAAACTATGACAGGCTGCATCGCTGATTCAGATGAGATCAGCCGCAGAATGCTTGGCAAATACAATGAAAGTGCTACTAACATCAATCAGATTGAGGATACGATCGCATCGCTGATGTGTGAGCTTGGAATCGGCGGCTTCATGGGACTTGAAGATATCGAAGCCGGAATGAAAGTAAAGGTAACGGTCAACAAACCTATGGGAAATGATTATTTCCACGGAGAAATTGTTTCCTGCGAAGATACCGGATTTACAGTGGTTCTTCCAGAGACCTCAACCAGAGAAACACTTTCCAATTGTGACATTCAGGCAACGGTTGGAAACGTACTCTATTGTTGGGAGAAAACAACACTTACGCCTACCCGCGTCGGTCGTACGGATGCATTTGCAGTGCGCATTAATTCACGTCCGATCATTCGCAACCGTCGAAAATATCCGCGCCTTGATATGAGTAATCCATGTACTATTACATTAAAAGATTCCGGACAGAAATATTCCGGACGCCTGGATAATATCAGTGCAAACGGTTTTGCTTTGATCACCTATGATTCTTCCTTCATGGATAACAAAGGAAAGGATATTACGATCCAGATTGAGAATTTTGCACTTCCGCAACATTCCACACTGGACGGACGCATCATCCGCTGTTCCAGCAATAATGGCACCTATCTGGTTGGATGCCAGCTACCGGAAGATAATTACGATATCAAAGTATATGTTGAGAATTGTCAGAAACAGGGCAAGAAAGCATTCAACTAATATAAAATCAACCCTCTCATATATTAATATATGGGAGGGTTCAGACTGTAGACAAAGTCCTCGGCATTTTGCCGAGGACTTTGTCTACAGTCTGAACCTTCCGCATCAGCGGAAGGCTTTCCTTTTTACGTTTCTTTTTCTTTTGGAAGAATGATATTCAAAAGGATCGCAACAAGCGCCGCCGGCACAATTCCGGATCCGCCGAATACAAGCTGGACAAGCTGCGGTGCATTGGCAAGAATACCAGGATTTGATCCCATTCCGTATCCAACACCGAGTGCCACAGAAACGATGGATAGATTTCTGGCATTTAACGGATTTTTGGTAATCAGCTGAATACCACTGATAACAATCGATGAAAACATCATGACCGCGGCTCCGCCAAGAACCGATTGCGGCATAATGGAGATCAATGCTGCAAGCTTCGGACATAGTCCGCACAGGATCAAAAAGATTGCTCCCGTTGACAATGCGAACAGATTGACGACCTTCGTCATCGTAACAAGACCGACATTCTGGCTGAATGAAGTATTTGGCAGTACACCGAATAATGCAGCGAACGAAGATCCAAGTCCATCACACATAACTCCACCGGAAAGCTCCTTATCCGTTGCCTCTCTTCCGAGTCCGCCTTCCATTACGCCGGAAATATCCCCTACTGTCTCAACTGCAGTCACAATAAACATGATAAGAACCGGAAGTATGGCTCTCAGATCAAAAACAGGTTTCACCGGCATAAATTTTGGGATTTCGAACCAAGAAGCAGCTGCAACCTTGTCCCAGTTTAGAACCCACGCTTTCGTATATTCCACACCATCGGCATTAATCCCTGTTGTAGGTAAAACAATTCCCATGATAAATGCAGCTATGTATCCGAAAACAATGCCGAGTAAAATGGATGAGGAACTGAAAAATCCTTTTGTAAAATGTTTAAAGAATAAAATAGCAGCAAGTACAAACAACGCCAGTAACAGATTTTCCATCGAGCCGAAATCCGCTGCATTATTTCCGCCACCAAATGAATTGATTCCAACGGAAATCAGGCTAAGTCCGATCGACATAACAACCGTACCGGTTACAACTGCAGGAAAAAACCGGCGTAGCGGCTTTAAGAAAAAGCCCAAAACCGTCTCAAACAATCCGCCGATAATCGATGCTCCCATGATGGCTCCATAGGCAAGGACTCCTCCTCCCATCGATGTCGCAACACTGTTAAATACACCGATAAATCCGGAAGATGTGCCCATGATGATCGGCACGCGGCCTCCTACCGGTCCAATGGTAAAAAGCTGTACAAGTGTGACAATGCCGGCAATCAGCATTGCATTCTGAAGCAGGGAAAGCTGTAGATCGGCAAACTCTCCTCCCGCCAGTCCGCAGGTTCCTGTAATAATAAGAAGCGGTGTCAGGTTTCCGACGAACATGGCCAGCACATGCTGGAGTCCGAGTGGAATCGCCTGTGACAAAGGCATTTTCCCTTCCATCTGGAAGGCAGTATCCGATAACTTTAAAATCTTTTTCATATGTGTTCTCCTCATAGCTGTTTATTTTCAGGCATAGACATAAGAATCTTTTCCGGAGTAATCGGAAGTTCCCTGTGCCATACGCCGGTTGCACGATAAATTGCATGGGCAATTGCCGGTGCCGGAGTATTGATTACAATTTCTCCGAGTGATTTTGCTCCAAACGGTCCCGTCTCTTCGTAACTGTTCTCAAATTCGACATGAATTTGTCCCATATCCAGTCGGGTCGGTATCTTATACTGCATGAAATTCGTCTCATTCAGTCGACCGTTTCTGTCATAAGTTACATTTTCAAACAAGGTGTGGCCGATGCCCTGTACAATTCCACCCTCTACCTGAACCCTTGCCAAAGCCGGATTAATTGCAATACCGCAGTCGGCAACTGCAGTATAATTTAAAATTTTTGTTTCACCGGTAAAACGATCCAGTTCGATTTCCACCATTCCGACCATATAGGGCGGCGGCGATACCGGAGAAGAATGCGTTGCTGTGGCAACTGCCGCAATATTGTTTGAGACCTGATCCTTCACGCTGATTTTTTCAAGTGAAACCGTCTGCCCCGTATGCACATTGCGCGCCTGTCTGTTCTCATATATCATTTCATCCGGATTGCAGTCAAGAATTCCGGCAGCGATCGCACAGAGCTTCTCTTTCAATTCCGCACAGGCAATCTCTACGGCTTTACCTGTAACATAGGTTGTGGAAGATGCATAAGAACCGGAATCATAAGGCGACGCATCCGTATCGGCGCCGAATACCGCAACATCCTCAACCGGACATTCCATGCATTCCGCAACCATCTGTGCAAGAATCGTATCGCACCCGGTTCCCATGTCTGCAGCACCAATGATCAGGTTAAAGGTTCCGTCATCCGCAAGTTTGATCGTTGCCGATCCGACATCCACATTTGAAATACCCGATCCCTGCATTGCCATCGCAACACCGGCAGATCTGACTTTTCCGTTTCCCATATCCCGTACCGGATATTTTTCATCCCAATGAAACAATTCTTTGCATTTTTTCATGCACCGGTCAAGCGCACAGGCATTTGCAGTCTCGCCAAAATAGGCTGGCATCTTCATGCCTTCGCGAACCATATTCTGTTCGCGGATAACCGTAGGGTCTATTCCGAGTTGTTCCGCCAGTTCATTCACGCTGGTTTCCACAGCAAAAATTCCCTGCGTCGCCCCATATCCGCGATAGGCTCCGGCCGCCATCGTATTTGTATAAACCACATCATATGCGAAACGATGTGCTTCAAGTCCTCCGGTATAAAGCGGAATCGATTTATGTCCGCTCAAGCCTACGGTTGTCGGTCCGTGTTCACCGTAAGCACCGGAATTGGAAAGCGTATACAGATCCAGTCCGCGGATATGTCCGTCCCGGTCGGCACCAAGGCGTACACGTACTTCCATCTCATGCCGTGGAGATCCTGCAGTCATAGCCTCTTCTCTGGTAAAAATAAGTTTTGCCGGTCTGCCTGTTTTCATGGTGACAAACGCAGGATATACTTCACTGACCGCTGTCTGTTTTGCTCCGAATCCACCGCCGATACGCGGCTTTTCCACACGTATCATGCTTTTTTTAATCCCCAAAGCATTCGACAAGATTCGTCTTACGTGAAAGACGATCTGGGTCGATGAGATCACATGCAGTCTGCCATACCGGTCAAAGCTCGTATATGTGCGGAATGTTTCCATCATCGCCTGACTGAATGCGCGCATATGGTAGGTGTGATCAAGCACCTCGTCACAATCAGCCAGAACGGCATCAACGTCTCCGTTTCCATCGATTTCGGAGGCAACCAGATTCCGTTTAGAATCCCCTCCCACCTCGACAGGCGGAAACCAGTCCTCTTCCGGATGAACAAGTACTTCATTGTCTTTTGCCTTATGAAAATCCAAAACAGGCTCCAATTCACGATAGGTTACCTTGATCAGTTTCATTGCCTTTAAAGCGGCCTTCTCATCTTCCGCTGCAATAATTGCAACCACATCCCCGACAAACCGCACGTGGCGGTCTATGATCAGACGGTCATACGGGGAAGGTTCCGGATACGTCTGCCCGGCGATCGCAAAACGATGATTCGGAACATCTTTCCAGGTGTAGATCGCTACAACCCCGGGTACCTTTTGTGCAACAGAGATCTGGACATCTTCGACAATTGCGTTTGCCTTCGTACTTCTGAGAAGTTTCACGGTCAGCGCATCACCTGTGATATCGTCCACATAAACCGGTTTTCCCAAAAGAAGCTGCATCGCATCTTTTTTGGGAATCGACTTGTGAACTGCCTGATATTCTTTATGCTCCATGACTGCCTCCTTTGTTCTTCTGCTTCCTGCTGTCCAGATAGTTGCGGATGCCACGGAGCTGTCCCTCATATCCCGTGCATCTGCACAGATTTCCTGCAAGAAATGCCCGGATTTCATCGTCGGTCGGATCCGGATTCTCGCGCAGCAGCGCAATCGTGTTCATAACAAACCCCGGATTGCAAAATCCACATTGATCCGCTCCCTGCGCTGCGATATAAGTAACAAATTCCGCCGCTTCCTCCTGCAAGCCTTCCAGCGTTTGTACAGCATGTCCATCAGCTCTTGCAGCAAGAATGGAACAGGACAGAACCGGCACTTCATCCATCAGGACTGTGCACAGTCCGCAGTTGGCAGTCTCGCAGCCGCGTTTCACACTATAGCAGCCATGCTGCCTCAAAAAATCGATCAGAAGAAGATCCGGTTCAATCTGTTGCTTAATCGCTTTGTTATTAACATGAATACAGACTTCCATCACTGTGCCTCCTTTATGGTATCAAACAATCGTTTACAAAGTACGCCGATCAGACGAGACCGGTAATCAGCATGAGCACGGATGTTGCTGCCGGTAGGAATCCGTTCTGTCGCATATTTTGCAAAGACTGCAATCGAATCATCCGACAATCCACCGGAAAACAGATGCTCTTCATCCGTCAAAAGCATCGCTTTTTGAGGTCTTGCGCCTGCAGCAAAACGATACTCTCCATCCACCACAGAAGCTGCACATGCGATTACAGGGAAGTCCGTACTCTGGTTGCGAACCGAGGCATAAGCAAATGTCCCCCGGCTTTTCCTGACGATCAGGCGGACCAGAATATCACGATCCGGCATCATTTCCACAAAATCACGAAGGGGAATACGTCCGGAATGAAACAGTTCGACCTCCGCATCCATAACAAGAAAAACCGTCAATACATCCGAGAATCCGAATCTGCCCCAGATACTGCCTCCAATGGTCGCGACATTACGGAATTGTACACCAACAATATCCTGTAATGCATTCCGGACAGCCCCCTGCGTAGCATGGTTTAAACCTTTATGCATTTCCAGTTTGCGAAGCGGCACCATGGCACCGATCAAAAACTCATCCTCGGTCTCTTCAATCGTATCTAATCCGAGCCCGCACAAATCGATTGCTGTCGGGATCAGACGATTCTGCATTTTCATCCAGAGCATACCGCCAATAATATGGCTGCTTTTCTTCTTGTTCAGCTCATATGCTTCTTCAAGGCTCTTTGGACGGACATAATTTTGAATAGTTATCATAAGCGCTCCTTCTTATATCATTTTAGCCATCACTTATTCAACATTATAATAAAAATACTTGCGTATGAAAAGATGCTTTGCTACAATACCGTTGTATTATTAAAAACACAACGAGAGGTGAACTATGAAAACCAAAATTCAAAAACAATTAACCCGATACGTATCACTCCTGCTCGCTGTTTTACTTCTGTTTGTAAACAGCGGCTGCGGAACTTCTTCCACGATGCCGATTCAAAACAATACCGAAACAACATCCGTGGAAGACGTAAATCCATCGACACAGGACACGACATCCACCGATCTGTCTGAGACAGCTTATCCTGTCACAGTAACGGATCAGGCCGGACGTGAGGTGACTTTTACAAAAGAACCGGAAAAAATTGTCAGCGGCTACTACATTCCTTCAAGTCTTCTGATTGCTCTTGGGCTGAGCGACAAAGTGACAGGTATTGAAGCAAAGGCAGGTACGCGTCCGATCTATAAGATGGCTGCTCCGGGATTTCTTGAGCTGCCAAACGTTGGTACTGCAAAAGAGTTCAATCTGGAAACATGTGCATCTTTAAACCCGGATCTTGTTATTCTGCCTTTAAAATTAAAAGATGCCGCCCAGAGTCTTTCCGAGCTCAATATTCCTGTATTGCTTGTCAATCCTGAAAATCAGGAACAGCTGGAGGAAATGATCACATTGATTGCTACTGTAACAAACACAAAAGCAAAGGCGGATGAACTGATTTCATATATCAATGAACAAAGTGATATGCTCGCTTCAAAACTTGCTTCCGTTGATAAACCTACCGTATATCTGGCCGGCAATTCTTCTCTTCTTTCCACAGCCGGACCATCCATGTACCAGTCCCAAATGATGGAACTGGCCGGTGCCGTAAATGCAGCGGAAGAAATTACGGATACCTATTGGGCAAATATCAGTTACGAGCAGCTTCTGTCATGGGATCCGTCCTATATCATTCTGGCATCCGATGCAGAATATACCGTGGAAGATGTTTTAAATGATCCGAATCTGAAAAACTGTACTGCGGTAAAAAACAAGCAGGTTTATGCCATTCCCGGAGAGATCGAGGCATTAGACAGCCCGGTTCCGGCCAGTATTCTTGCAAGTATATGGCTTGCCGGAATCCTTCATCCGGATCAGATTTCTGCCGATACCTACACAACGGAATCCGACAACTATTATGGAAAGTTCTATGATATCGAAAGTCAAAACTAATCTCTATATCATCATCGGAAGCATTCTGTTACTGCTCCTTACCATCGCTTCCCTTTTTATCGGTAAATATCCCCTGACACTTTCGGGGATTCTTTCCGGGGATCCGATGCAATGGAACGTTTTTCTCACATTGCGCGCAAGCCGTGCCATAATCGGTGCTTCCGGCGGATTTGTTCTGGGAGTTGCAGGCTTTGTCTATCAGACAATTTTCAGGAATCCGCTTGCTTCTCCGGATATCATCGGTGTATCTTCCGGTGCCAGCGCGGGTGCCGCTTTTGGTATCCTGTTTTTATCCGGAACATTTGCAATTACAGCCTCTGCTTTTGCAGGGGCTGTTTGTTGTGTAGTTCTTGCCCTTTCTCTCTCCTCATTGACGGAAGATAAAGACGGCAAAAGCATTGTGCTTGCCGGTATTGCCGTACACAGTCTCGCGCAGACGATTCTGATCGTCCTGAAATTACTTGCAGATCCCGAAAAGCAGCTAGCTTCCATCGAATACTGGATTATGGGAAGCCTGAACGGAATCAGTCTTTATTCCATCCGCTTTAATATCGTTTTATGCATCATTTGTATCATCTGCCTGTTTCTGTTATATCGTCAGATTATTTTACTATCCCTCGACGATCATGAAGGACGCATGCTCGGCGTCGACGTCCGGCGAATGCGCCTTCTTGTTCTGATCATTGCCACGCTTGCAACCGCCAGCGTCATCAGTATGACCGGACTGATCAGTTTTATCGCTCTATTAGCCCCCCATGGAGCACGAATGCTGCTCAAAAACAATCGAATCTCTACCATGCTGATCAGCGGACTCATCGGCGGGTGTCTGCTCACACTTGGCGATATTCTGGCTCGAAGCATCGCTTCCACAGAATTGCCGGTAAGTATTTTTACAAGTCTGATTGGAGCACCCGTGTTGATTTATCTTTGTTTAAGGAGGAAATCCGCATGAACGAACTGACCGTGAAAAACATCATATGCGGATATCAAAAGAAAACCGTTCTGAATGATATCTGTTTTTCCGTACCCGGCGGAACCGTAGCCGGAATCCTCGGTTGCAACGGATGTGGTAAAACGACTTTACTGAAAACAATTGCCGGTCTTCTTCCGCACAAGGGAGAATGTCAGTTTAACGATCAGATTCTCGAAGCACTGACCGCAAGGGAACGCGCCCTTTGCTGCGGATATATTCCCCAGCAAAACAGTATTTCCATAGATCTGTCGGTCATGGAAGTGGTTTTAATGGGATTTAATCCGGATTTAAAACTTTTGCAGTCCCCCACGAGACAAATGAAACAAAAAGCCGCTGAGGCTCTTGGCCTTGTGGGTCTGGATGGACGTATCCATGATAATTTCATGAATCTGAGCGCAGGACAAAAACAGCTTGTTCTTCTGGCACGCACATTCGCCTGTGATCGCAGACTTTTTCTTTTAGACGAACCGGAAAGTGCTCTGGATTTTCGATTCCGTTATCAGGCAATCAGCCTTTTGCGTCAAAAGATTCAAAAGAATCAGGGGATTGCATTGATCACACTGCACGACAGTTCTCTTGCGCTCAATTACTGCGACCTGCTTCTTGTTTTATCCGAAAAAAAACTGATTGGTGAAATCCGTCCGTTCCATACCCCCATCCCAAAAACGGAGCAGCTTCTTTCGGAAATTTATGGTACAATCAGTATCAAAGAGTTAACAACCTACAATGGGCAAAAACGGCTTGTAATGTTAAAGGAGGATGATATTTTTGAGGGCAGCCACAAAGATCACTTTTTTTGATGAACATGGAGAAAAATTTTTTGGCGAAGGTCCCTGTCTTCTCTTACACGCCATTGAAGAAACAGGTTCGCTGCGAGCTGCTTCTATTTCTATGGGGCTCGCATATACCAAGGCGCTGCGAATGATACGGCATGCAGAGGAGGCGCTTGGATTTTCACTTACTACACGAAGTGTCGGCGGGCGATCCGGTGGAGGCAGTACACTGACACCAGAAGGAAAGGAATGGCTGAAAAAATATGAAACCTATAGGAATGCCTGTATCCAGGCTAACAACAGACTGTATATGGAGATCTTTTCAGAATAGCGGATGCAGACATATCATCTTAACCGGAAGCAGGGGCTGCGGGAAAACAACACTGCTCTCAGGACTTTTCGCTTTTCCCATCCCCGGAATTACGACTTATGCGGTTCCGCAACAGGGTGTCTATTTGAAAAATAACCGGACCGGCGAAACAACTATGATCGGAAAATATGAGCCGGATCCATCCAGAACCGAAAATCTTATGAAACCGATCAAAGAAGCATTTCTATCAAAAGGGATCTCTTTTCTAAACAATCTTAAGGAAGTGTCATCCGAGTGGATCAGCATTGATGAGATCGGTTATCTCGAAGACGCGGTTCCGGAATACCTAAATACCTTATATGAACTTATGGAACAGAAACATCTTCTTATGGTGGTCCGGAAACAGAATCTTGCTTTTATACACAAGCTTCGCCGAAGAAGCGATACCTTGGTCATTGATCTGGATCAGCCATATGGAAAAAGCGGCTGCATCATTATGGCTTCCGGACAGGGAAAACGTTTTGGCAGTAATAAACTTCTGATTGATTTCGGAGGCAAACCACTGATCCAATGGGCAATCGATGCAAGTAAAGGGCTGTTCTGTAAACAGCTTATTGTCACCATTCACCCGGAAATTGAAGATTTGTGCCACAAACAAAATATTCCGGTTCTGCTCCATCAATCTCCTCTTCGCAATGATATGATAAAGAAAGGATTACAATCCATCGAACCCGGAATTGACCGATGCGCCTTCTTACCTGCCGATCAACCTCTGATAAGGCCGGATTCCATTGCTGCGCTTCTTCTTTGTTCTCAAAATGAGCCTTCTTTCATCTGGAGAACATGTTTCGGGAATAGTACCGGTTCTCCGGTGATATTTCCTGCCCGTTTCTTCCATGAATTGAAATCTCTCCCGCCAAAATCCGGTGGAAGCATGGTCGTATCACAACACATACAACTTTGCAGAAAAGTTCAGGCAGAAGTTGCAGAGGAATTGAAAGACATCGACACATACGAAGATCTATCGGTTCTATCACAATATATTCGTTAATTTATTTTTGACTTAACATTTCATCTATAAAGATACCATATCCTCTTGAACTGTCCTGAATCAATACATGAGTCACAGCCCCAACAATGCGTCCATCCTGGATGATGGGGCTTCCACTCATTCCCTGCACGATTCCCCCGGTCAGACTGAGAAGTCTTTCGTCATCCACATAAAAATGAATTCCCTTATTCCGGTCAGAAGGGGAATAATCAAATGCATCCATCATAATATGATAGGCCTGCCTCTCACCGGATACATCGGATATAATATAGGCTTCCCCTGTCTTTAAGTCCTGTTTGAATCCAAGCAAATATGGTTTATTCTCGTCCTTTATTTTATTTATATATTCATCATTTAATTTTCCGTATATTCCGATATCGCTATTTTGCCTTACGGTGCCGAGCATGCTTGTCTTACGATAACTTATGACGCCCTCCAGTTCTCCCGGGTCGCCTCTTTGTCCTCTCTTAATTCCGAGAATATCCGCCTCATACAGATACCCCTTATCCAGCTTTAACAATTCTCCGGTCTCTCCGTCTCCGATTCCATGTCCCAGTGCGCCATAATTTCCATTATCATCATAATAGGTCATCGTCCCGATGCCTGCCATATCATCTCTGACCCAGATTCCAAGCATATAGTTTAATTTGTTGTTCTCACCACCTGCTTTTGCAAGAACAGGTGTCACAGATACGTCAATCTGTTCATTTCCACGCAGAATCGTAAGAACCATGGATACTGTTTCGTTTTTCTGAATCAGCACTGTCAGATCTTCTTTGGACGCGACAGCATGATGATTTACTGCCAGAATATAATCTCCCGGAAAAAGAATGTGTTCTGCAGGCTGACGGAAGGTTCCGTCTGCAAGTTCAACCGGACTGCTCCCAAGCACAAAGACACCGTTTGTAATGCCATAGATTCCAACCACATGTCCGGATGCTTTTAAATTCGTACTTTTAATCACCGAAACTTCGACTTCCTTGATTGGAAAGATACCAAACAGGTAACAAATCATCTTATGCTGACCAATTGTAAGTTTTTCATTCCCATCCGCTTTTTTTCTTGCAAGCAAGCTCTCATAGGTACTGCACCCAATATCTTTCGATGAGTAGATGCTATGATTCTCGCATGCAGCCACTTCAACCGGGATTTTACGTGACAGGGACAACGTACTTCCCTCTTCCATATAAACATGTTCCGGGATTGCATCCATCATCGACGTATAAATAAAGCAGATAAGAGCACATAAATAAATCAGAATTATATTTTTAAATAAATTTACCCAAAAAGATCGCATACTATATCTCCGTTTCAAAAACTAAGAATAGTATGCGATCAATATTACTTTTTCATGTAAGCCATTTTCTTCATTTCGCGGGCATTTTCGACAACCTTGTCTGTAATTTCAACACCACCAAGCATACGGGCAAGCTCCTGTACACTTTCCTCATCCGACAGCTCATGAATATGTGATACGGTTGTATCGTTCTCAACCGATTTTTCAATCAGGAAATGTGTATCCGCCATCGCCGCAATCTGCGGAAGATGCGTAATACAGATAATCTGATGTGAACGACCGAGCTCATTCATCTTCTCCGACACCATCTGAGCCGTACGACCGCTGATTCCGCTGTCGATCTCATCGAAGATCAGTGTCTCAATATGATCGTTTTCCGCAAGAACAGTCTTGATTGCCAGCATAATGCGCGACAATTCTCCTCCGGAAGCAACTTTTCCAAGAGGCTTTAGCGGTTCGCCCGGATTGGTAGAGATCATAAACTCCGCCTCATCCGTTCCGTTTTCCGAAAAATCGATCTCCTTAAATTCCATCGTGAATTGTACATCAAGGAAATTCAAATCCTGCAACGCCTGACGGATCGCATCGGTAAGTTTTTTGCTTTCCTTCTGACGGATTGCGGAAACCTCATCCGAAATGCTGCGAAGTTCTTTCTTCTTATTATTGATGTTATTTAAAAGTTGATTTAAATATTCATCGTAATCCCTTAATACTGCTATTCTTTTGCATTTATCATCATGCGATTTCAAAATATCATCAATAGAATTGCCATACTTTGACTTCAGATGATTGATCAGGTCAAGACGTTTTTCAATCTCGTAATACGTCTCATCATCAAACTCTTCTTCCGAAAGATACGAAGCGGTCTCATGATTGAAATCGGTAAGCAGATTATCAATCTCGATTAACTGCTCCTCAAGTTCCGCAACCCGCTTATCATACTGGGACACTCCGCTCAACTCCCGAAGAGCTCTGCTGACACGTTCCGAGGCACTCTCATCATCCTCCGACGTTGCTGCATATGCAGCTCCGATCGCATCAAGGATCTTCTTTCCGTTAGAATATTTTCGGAATTGCTCCTCAAGTTCTTCATCTTCACCGGAGGTCAGACTTGCATCCTCAATTTCCTGCACTTCATATTCCAGAAACGATAATTCACGCGCACGGTCTTCCGCATCCGAATCCGAATGCTCAAGTTCCTCCTGCAGCTTACGGTACTCCCGGTAGCAGGCTGCAAGTTTTTCCTTGCGATCCTCTAACGCGGTCTTTGCGAACAGATCCAATATTTCAAGGTGCTTTCTCTTGGACAAAAGCGACTGATGCTCATGCTGACCATGTATATCGATCAGAAGCGAAGCCACTTCCCTCATTTTTGAAGCTGATACCGCCTCACCATTGATCCTTGCAATCGCACGTCCCGATGTAATCTTACGACTGAGGATTACCGTCTCATCTTCCACCTCAATATCAAGCGCACGGATTGCATCCAGTGTCGTAGAATCCTCCACATAGAATACAAGCTCGACCAGCGCCGAGTCCGCATTATCACGCAGCATTTCCTTCTGAACTTTTTCTCCGAGTGCGAGATTGATCGACCCGATAATAATGGATTTACCGGCACCGGTCTCACCGGACAAAATATTAAGTCCATCTTTAAATTCCACTTCCGTCTCGTTAATCAGAGCCAAATTCTTCACATGCAGATTTTGTAACATATATTCTCCTTCTACTCTCCCAAAGTATGCATATGTTTTCTTTATTCTACAATTTTGCGAAGCTTCTTCATTGTCTTAACCGCATCGTCATTCGACCGGATAATACAGATCAATGTGTCATCGCCTGCGATCGACCCTACAACCTCATTCATCTTCATCGCATCGATCGCCGCACAGACTGCACTCGCCATACCGGATACTGTCTTGATCACAAGGATGTTCTGTGCAATATCCATGGAAACATATCCCTCGCGAAGAACGCGCGCATATTTTTCCAGCATACCGGTATCTGCATCTGCGATCACTGCATATTTCTGTCTTCCGTTATCGGTAGCGATCTTCGTCAGCTTCAATTCACGAATATCTCTTGAAACAGTTGCCTGCGTAACCTGATACCCTTCACGCTCCAGATAAGCAGAGAGCTCCTCCTGCGTCTCCACATTATTCTGTTGAATGAGTTCAAGTATTTTCGCCTGTCGTCTCGTCTTCATAGTCCTTCTCCTATCTTTGCATCTTCTTACGAAGTATTTCAAGAAAACTTTGATTATTCAGCTTACAGATCTGTATTACACTGTCGCCTCTCGCAACACGAATCCGGTCTCCAACCTTCAGATGAACAGTCGTATCCCCGTCAAAGCTGACACACGCCATCTCATCCCGCTGGAACCGTCTGCTTCCCATCTCAATCTCCACCACATCATCTGCGCTGAGTACAATGCTCTGCCCATTGAGATCATGGGCATTGATTGGTGTCAAAAGAAGCATTTTCGACTTTGGATCCACGATCGGACCTCCCGCAGACAGATTATATCCGGTCGATCCGGTCGGTGTCGCAACAATAATTCCATCCGCATGATAGGTGGTCAGGAAGTTACCATTCACATACACACCGAGCTGCAGCATCGACAGATCGCCTGCCCAATGAATGACAACATCGTTAAGTGCAAACTGACTGCGGTCACTGCCTTCAAGCTGCGCCGTCAGCATGATTCGCTCCTCTAAGGTATAATTATCCGCCATCAGGCGGTCAATCGCCTCAAAAACCGTCGACTCTTCCAACTCACACAGATAGCCAAGTGTACCTAGATTCACTCCGATGAGCGGAATGCCAAGTGACTCCACTTTCGTTGCGGCACGGATCAAAGTGCCGTCTCCTCCGAGCACGATAATACATTCCGTGTCCTCCGGTATCTCAGTAAGCGGAAAATCCTCGGCTGCCACGCCCTCTATATTGCTGACACTGATGCCCGCTCTGCCGCCCTTGTCTTCAATGTAGGAAACAATCCTGTGTGACAGGTGCAGATTCGTATCTTTATAAGCATTCGTAATCAATCGAAAATTGCGCATCTTATTTATCCAACTCCCCGTGAGCGGCTTCCACAACCGCATGAACATCTACATTCTCGTCCATAACCGCATTCTCGTCCTTCTCGATAAAGACCAGATACTCGATATTTCCCTCCGGTCCTTTGATCGGTGAATACTCCAGATTATGCACCGAAAATCCGGTTTCCAGTGCAAATGCGATCACCTTCTCGATAACCTCTTCATGCACCGCCTTATCCCGGACAACGCCTTTTTTGCCGACCTTTTCGCGTCCTGCCTCAAACTGCGGCTTGATCAGGCACACCATCTGTCCGTGATCCTTAAGAAGTGCATATGCCGGTCCCAACACTTTGGTAAGTGAAATAAACGACACATCCACCGACGCAAAATCAAGCGCATCATCGATATCCTCCGGTGTCACATAACGGATATTGGTCTTCTCCATACATACCACGCGCTCATCCTGGCGAAGTTTCCATGCAAACTGTCCGTAACCGACATCCACTGAATAGACCTTGCTTGCGCCATTCTGCAACATACAGTCTGTAAAACCACCGGTCGACGCGCCGATATCCATGCAGACTTTTCCATCCAGTGTAATGTCAAAATGCGTCATTGCTTTCTCTAATTTTAATCCGCCGCGGCTCACATACTTAAGTGTATTTCCATGGATCTCGATCTGACAGTCATCCGGAAATGTACTTCCCGCCTTGTCCTCACGGTTATTATTGACAAATACATTGCCCTCCATGATCATCGTCTTAGCCTTCTCGCGCGAAGGTGCCAGTCCCCGGTTTACCAATAATACATCTAAGCGTTCTTTCATAATTCCTCACATATTCTCTCGGTTATTGTATCCGCATCAATTCTCAAAACCTTGCGAAGCGTATCAACA
>CAKRKX010000047.1 GCA_934358675.1 uncultured Agathobacter sp.
CGATTGGATAATGAGAACCATCGAACATGATGGATGTAAATCCGGCCTTAATGCACTTGTAGCATCCTTCGTATGTTCCGTGATCTAAGTGAAGTGCTACAGGAACTGTAATTCCGAGCTCCTCATCCATAGCCTTAACCATAGCAGCTACTGTACCGAAACCTGTCATGTACTTTCCTGCACCCTCGGATACACCAAGGATTACCGGGCTCTTCAGCTCCTCAGCTGTAAGAAGAACGGACTTTGTCCACTCTAAGTTATTGATATTAAACTGACCAACTGCATAATGGCCTGCTTTTGCTTTCTTAAGCATTTCTGTTGCAGATACTAACATTTGAATATCCTCCTAATCTCATAAGTTATCTTGATTATATTACATAATCCGCCAAAAATAAAGTTAAAAAATTAACAATTTAACAAAAGATTGTAACCCTTTTATTCAGATTTCTGATAATCACTTCTTTATGCTCACCGCCGAACTCTCCATCGAGCGTCCACGCCACCTGTTCGCGCGCGGTCACTTTCACCTCATTTGTCTTGAACGAATAGATCAGATCCGAGTCATCGATCATGTTGGTCAGGCACGCGAGGATCTCATTCAACTCGATCGGATTGTGCGGCTTTTTGATCATCGTCACCTCAAAGACACCGTCATCGAGTTTCACATCCGGTCCGGTCATTCCCTTGAATCCACCGACCGATACGGAGTTTGTCACCATGCCGTAGATGAACTCATCCTGGAAAATGTGTCCCTCATACTCCACCTGCATATTGTAAGAAGGAATGTCATGCAGATACTTGGCTCCTTCCATAATATAAGCAACGTGACCGAAAATATTCTTCAACTGCTGGGAAGTCTTGTAGGACACTTCCGTAAAAAGCCCAAACGCAGCAACATACACAAACGTATCGCTGTTAAAATCACCGATATCGCACGGGAACGGATGATCTGCCACTGCAACCTGTGCCGCCTTGACCATCTCCTTCGGGATACCGAGCGAATTGGCAAAATCGTTCGTGCTTCCCGCCGGGATATAGCCGATCGGCGTGTCTGCACCGCTTTTGATCAGTCCGGTCACGACCTCATCGAGCGTGCCATCTCCGCCGCTGCATACAATGCGGTCGTACTTGTCCGCTTCCTCTATGACTTTGCGCGTTGCATCCGCACGCGCCTGTGTCGTGTAGATCGTCACCTCAAAATCCGCTTTGACCATTGTATCGACAATATCGACCAGATTATTCTTGATCTGTCCCTTCCCTGAATGTGGGTTAAAAATAAATAACAGCTTTTGACTCATACTTATCCTTCCTCACGTGTTTTGTTCCGTCTGTCACTCCTACAGATTCTCCGCCATCTCCGCGAGCTTGTGCAACCGGTGATTGACACCGGATTTGCCCACCGGAGGATCCAAAAATGTGCCGAGTTCCTTGAGTGTTGCCTCCGGATGATCCAGCCGTGCCTGTGCGATCTCCGCAAGGGACGCCGGCAGGTTTTCAAATCCGATGACCTGTTGGATCTTTTTGATATCTTCCATCTGCTTTACCGCAGCATTTACCGTTTTATTAATGTTCGCCGTCTCACAGTTGACCTTGCGGTTGACCGAATTGCGCATCTCTTTTAAAATGCGTACATTCTCGAGCTGCATAAGTGCCACATACGCCTCCATGACATTGAGCATGTCCACGATCTGTGACCCTTCTTTTAAATACAGCACGTAGCGCTCCTTGCGCTCCACGATCTTCGCATCCGCATCGAAGCTGTCGATCAGCTCCTGGAGCTGCTTTGCCTGTTCCATCGTGTGACAGACGATCTCAAAATGATACGATTTGTTCGGATCGCTGATCGATCCCGCCGCCATAAATGCACCGCGGATAAACGCGCGCCGGCAACAGGTTCTCTGCACCAGAAGTCCGTCCGCCCGCTGCATTTCCAGCAGTTCTTCCCGATCTGCAACCGTATTCCATCGCAGTGTGCGAAGAACCTCTTCACTCTGCGCCTCACTCAGACCTGCCGATGTATCAAAGCCGAACGCCTTTTTGATCAGGGTGTGAAACTTTTCGGTCAGCAGTTCGTTGTCCGATGAGAGCGTCAGCACGCTTCCCTTCGCATCCGCCTGCTCCTCCCCGGACAGCGTTCCCTCGAGTTCAAGCATCCCCGCCAGCTCCGCGAGCTGACAGTGACGGCTTTTGCTGCATTGTCTTGCCAGCTCTGCTTTTACATCACTTGAAAAAGACATGTTACTTTCCTCTCAATGCATCCTTGCCGATGTCGCGGTGTTCAATCTTAAGTCCGTACTCCGTGTTGCCGTCCAGACGCTTGTACAGTTCGTTGGCAAGTGTCACCGACCTGTGCTTGCCACCGGTGCAGCCGATCGCGATCACAAGCTGATTCTTGCCCTCCGATATGTAATTCGGAATCAGAAAATTGATCAGATCCTCGAGTTTATCCAGAAAGATCTTCGACTCCTCAAACTGCATGACATACTGCTGGATCTCCACATCGTTTCCCGTCTTATGGCGGAGTCCTTCCACATAATACGGATTCGGCAGGAAACGCACATCCATCACGATATCCGCATCCGCCGGAATCCCGTACTTGAATCCGAACGAAAGCACCGTGACAAACAGGCTCTTAAATTCCTCGTCATGAATGAAAATGTGCTCCAGCTCCGACTTTAACTCCCTTGTCAAAAGCCGGCTCGTATCAATGATATAATCTGCCTGATCCTTTAAAAAGGCAAGTTCGTGCCGCTCGCGCTCAATGCCTTTGTCCACGCGCTCACCGATCGCAAGCGGATGGCTCCGCCTCGTCTCCTTATAACGCTTGACGAGAACACTGTCCTCCGAATCAAGAAACAGGATCTCATACTTCACATCCTTCTGCGTCAGTACATCGAACATTCCCTCGACCGCCTGCAGATGCTCGCCGCTTCTTGCATCGATACCGATCGCGATCTTCTTCATCTGAGAATTAAAATTCGTTGTAAAATCGACCAGCTTGTCCAAAAGAGGAATCGGAAGATTGTCGATACAGAAAAAGCCCATATCTTCCATCATCTTCATCGCAGTGCTTTTGCCCGCACCGGACATTCCCGTTACTATTACAAATTGCAATCTTCCCAGTCCTTTCCTCTGTTAAAACTCACCTAACATCTTTACTTCAGGCTCTAAGCGCACACCAAACTGTGCCTCCACCTTATCCTGAACATCCTGCATCAGTTGGCGCACCTCCGCCGCCGATGCATTCTTTCGATTGATCACAAATCCACAGTGTTTCTCCGACACCTGCGCATCACCGACCGCATAGCCGCGAAGTCCCGCGTCCATGATCAGCTTGCCCGCAAAATATCCTTCCGGACGCTTGAATGTGCTTCCTGCACTCGGATACTCAAGCGGCTGCTTTTCCACACGCTTTTTGCGAAGCTCCTCCATCAGCTGACGGATCTCGCTCTCCGGCTTCGGTGCAAGAATCATTTCTGCCTCCAAGACAACATACTGATTGTCCGGAACACAGCTGTGTCGATAGGACAGATCCATCTCACTTACATCAAGCGTCCTGACGGTTCCGTCCTGTGTCAGCACCGTAACTTTACTTAAGATGTCCTTCATCTCTCCGCCGTATGCTCCGGCGTTCATCGTTACCGCGCCGCCGATACTTCCCGGGATTCCGGCCGCAAATTCCATTCCGCCGAGCCCCGCCGAAGCAGCCTTTGACGCAACCTGCGAAAGCAATGCGCCCGCTCCTGCCACGATATGATCGTCCTGCACAGTGATCGCATTCATCGCCGCACCGATCTCGATAACCAGTCCACGGATGCCTTTATCTCCAACGAGGAGATTGCTTCCGTTGCCGATCACGGTAACCGGAATATCGTTTTGTGCAGCGATCGCAAATACCTGCGCGATCCGCTTCCTGTCCGGGCATACAAAGTAATCCGCCGGGCCGCCGATACGAAATGTCGTATGGCGGCTCATCGGTTCATCCTTTCGTACTTCAAGTTCCGGCAATGTAGTTGTGATTTCTTCGTAAAACTGCGACATTATGCCTCCTTTAAAAATGCAATGTAGCCGCGATATGCTTCATATAAATCCACCTTGCTGATGATCTCCCACGGTGCGTGCATGTTCAGAACCGCAACACCGCTGTCAATTACATTCATATCGTAATTGGCGAGAATGTAAGCGATCGTTCCGCCGCCGCCCTGATCTACCTTACCGAGTTCCGCTGTCTGGAAGGAGACATCATTCTGATCCATGATGTTGCGAAGCTTTGCAACATACTCGGCATTGGCATCGTTGGAGCCGCCTTTGCCTCTGGATCCTGTATATTTATTAAATACCAGCCCTTTACCAAAATATGCACTGTTACGCTTTTCCATGACAGAAGGATAATTCGGATCGAACGCTGCGGATACGTCGGAGGACAGTACCTTGGAATTCTTTAATGCTCTGCGGACTGCAAGCTCACTGTAGCTTCCCGCAAGATTCAACACCTCTGCCACGCAGTTTTCGAAAAAGCGTGACTGCATGCCGGATGCTCCGACACTTCCGATCTCCTCTTTATCCACAAGCAGACAAACGCTTGTGTACTGAGGCTTCTCGACCTGTATGATTGCCTCGAAAGAAGGGTAGGCACACACTCTGTCATCATGTCCGTAGCCCATGATCATGCTGCGGTCAAAACCGTAATCTCTCGCCTCGCCGGCAGGAACGACCTCAATCTCCGCTGAGAGGAAATCATCCTCATCCACACCGTATTCTGCGGAAAGAATGTCAAGAATGTTTGCCTTGACACGCTCCTTCATCTCTTTTTCATCTTTGTCGTCCGCACTCTTTGGAATGCTTCCGATCAGAAGATCCAGGCTCTCGCCCTCGATTACTTTGGCAGCCTTCTTCTCTAACTGGTCTGCGGACAGGTGGATGAGCAGATCGCTCACACCGAATACCGGATCACCCGGCTTGTCGCCGATATTCACAGTAACGGTTGTGCCGTCCTTCTTGCAGATCACACCGTGCAAAGCCATCGGCAGCGTTACCCACTGGTACTTCTTCACACCGCCATAATAGTGTGTATCGAGCATTGCCATCTCGGTATCCTCATACAAAGGCACCTGTTTTAAGTCAAGGCGCGGAGAGTCGATATGTGCGCCGAGAATGTTCATTCCCTCTTCTAAATCATTCTCTCCCATAACAAAAAGTGCCAGCCCCTTGCCCATATTGTTGGCAACGATCTTGTCTCCGGCTTTCACACTCGCCTTGTTTGTGATCAGTTCGTCCATATCGGCAAAACCTGCTGCTTTTGCCTTCTCATACAAACTGGCTGCGCACTCGCGCTCTGTCTTGCAGGATGAGATAAACTTGCGATACTCCTCCGCAAATGCAAATACTTCCTCTCTTTTATTTCCCTGCGGGTATTTCTCCCATGCATTCTTCTTTTCCACTTTTACTTCCTACTTTCTTCTATATATTTACGCCGGCGAAACGGCTCACTCGGGCTTTTGCCCGGATTTAATCTTCCTCAAGGCTCCCCTTGGTCAGGTTTGCCTGCACTCTGCGGTACAGCTCCTGTGCCGCATTGTAGCCCATCTTCTTCTGTCTGTGGTTAACCGCAGCCGTCTCACAGATGACGGCAAGGTTACGTCCCGGACGGATCGGAAGCGAATGACATACGACCTTGTTGCCAAGGTATTCGATGTACTCTTCCTCTAATCCAAGGCGGTCATAATCTGCATCTTTCTTCCAGTCTTCCAGCTTAATGACCAGATCGATCTGCTGCTTTTCCTTGACGCACTCAACACCGTAAAGTGTCTTGACATCAATGATTCCGATGCCTCGCAGCTCGATAAAGTGACGCGTTACATCCGGCGATGTTCCGATCAGCGTGTGCTCGTTGATCTTGCGGATCTCCACAACATCGTCCGTAACAAGACGGTGTCCGCGTCGGATCAGCTCTAAGGCAGCCTCGCTTTTTCCGATTCCGCTGTCTCCGGTGATCATCAGTCCCTCGCCGTATACATCAACAAGTACACCGTGAATGCTGATGCACGGAGCAAGCTGCTCGCCGAGCGTGTAGATCAGCTCCGCGGTAAATTCGGATGTCGAACGTCCCGTTCCGAGTACCGGCACCTGATTCGCCAATGCTTCCTTTAAGAAGATCGGGTCCGGCTCAAGATTTCTTGAAAAGATGACACACGGAATATCAAATTTCAGGAATGCATCGTAACGGATGCGCTTCTCCTCATCGCTCATCTGCCGAATGTATGCATACTCTACATTTCCGATGATCTCCACACGGGATTCCTCGAAATGCTCAAAATATCCGGTCAGCTGCAGCGCCGGACGGTTAATATCGGTTGTCGTAATCTTACGCTTTTTTAAATCAATCTCATCGGTAAAGTTTTTCAGATCCAGTAATTCGGCAATCTTTGCCACACTTACGCTACTGTTCATCATCGTATCCCCCCTGTATTTTCTCGGATATATGGTTGCTTTCGTCCAATTATTGTACCACGCGAAACCCCATATGGCAATTATTTCTCGGTCGTCTCATTGTTATTCGCCGCCGCATCATTCTTATGGAAAAAGGCGTAAACCTTCTCCGCCACCCCGAGGTTCATACTCTCGGTCTCCGCCAGTTCTTCCACGCTCGCCGCACGGATCTGGTCGATCGACTGAAAATGCCGCATGAGCGCCTTGCGCCTTGTCGGGCCGATGCCCTCAATATCGTCAAGCACCGAATGCACCTGCGCCTTGGATCGCAGCGAACGGTGATATTCGATGGCAAACCGGTGCGCCTCATCCTGAATACGGGTGATCAGCTTAAATCCCTCTCCGTGCCGGTCGATTGGGATCTCTACATTGTTGAAATACAAACCTCGTGTCCTGTGGTTGTCATCCTTGACCATGCCGCAGACCGGAATCGAGAGCCCCAGTTCTTCGAGCACCTGCAGACAGATATTCACCTGACCGCGTCCACCGTCCATCATGATGATATCCGGAAAACGCGTAAAGCTTCCGACTTCCTGCGGGAGATTCTTATCCTCCAGTTCCTGCTGCTCCTGCATGCCGTGCAGAAAACGTCTCGTCAGCACCTCATGCATCGAAGCGTAATCGTCCGGTCCCGTCACGGTACGCAGCTTAAACTTGCGGTAATCGCTCCGTTTCGGCTTGCCTTTCTCGTAGACGATCATGGAACCGACCGTCTCGAAGCCGTTGATATTCGAGATATCGTACGCCTCCATGCGGTTGAGTCCGCGCATACCGAGAAGTCCTTCGATCTCCTTGACCGCACCGATCGTTCTGCCTTCCTCGCGCTTGATCTTCTCCTTGTCCTGATTGAGTACAAGCGATGCATTTTTCGCCGCAAGCTCCACGAGTTTTTCCTTCATTCCCTTCTGTGGAATGCGGATGTACACACGCCGTCCGCGCTTCGCCGTCAGCCACTCTTCCAGCACCGGAATATCCTCAATCGGTTCCTGAATCATAATCTCACGCGGAATGTACGGAGTTCCCGAGTAAAACTGTTTCACAAAGTTCACCAGAATGTCGCTCGTGTTCTCCTCCGATCCGACTCGCACATGAAAATGATCCCTTCCGATGATCTTGCCGCTGCGGATAAAGAACACCTGCACAACAGCATCCGTATCATCACTCGCCAGAGCAATGATATCTTTATCTTCTCCGTCCGTGTTCGTGATCTTCTGCTTCTGTGCGATCTGCTTCACACTGCCCAGAAGTTCACGGAACTCGATCGCTTTCTCAAACTCCATCGCCTCCGATGCCTGCTGCATTTTTTCTTCAAGCATCTTAATGACGGGCGCATAGTTTCCGTTCAGGAATTCCAGAGCCTGACTGACACGCTCTCCATACTCTTCCTTATTAATATAACCCTGACACGGCGCACTGCACTGGTGGATATGGTAATTCAGGCAGGCACGGTCCAGACCGATATCACGCGGCAGCTTCCGGTTACAGGTGCGAAGCTGATAGATCTTGTTGATCAGCTCGATCGTATCCTTGACCGCTCCGGCGCTCGTGTACGGACCGAAATAACGCGACTTGTCTTTTTTCAACTGACGCGAAAAAAGCACACGCGGAAAATCCTCCCCCATTGTCACGCGGATGTACGGATATGTCTTATCGTCGCGCAGCATGGTATTGTATTTTGGCGTGTGTTCTTTGATCAGATTGCATTCAAGCACCAGCGCTTCCAGCTCGGAATCCGTGATAATGTACTCAAATCTTGCAATATGCTCCACCATCTGTTTCTTCTTGATTCCCTCGTCGTGGCTCGGCTGAAAATACTGCCGGACACGTTTTCTGAGGCTTACGGCCTTGCCGATATAGATGATGGCATCGGTTTTGTCATGCATAATATAAACTCCCGGTTGATCCGGGAGTTTACGTAATTCTTCTTGAAAATCGAACATCAATTATTCCTCAAACATCTCATCAGTCACCGGCTGGATCGTCTGTTCCTTCTTCTCATCCGATTCCGGCATCAGAGAATCCTTCTTTGACTCATCTTCCTGCGGAAGTCCCTTCATCTCACGGAAGATCTTCATGAATTCCTTACCGGTGATCGTCTCTTTCTCATACAGATACTCACTGATATGATCGAGCACATCACGATTTTCTTTGAGCATCTCCATTGCCTTGTTGTAGCTGTCATTGATGATCGAAAGCACTTCCTTATCGATCTGTCCCGCGGTATCCTCGCCGCAGATCAGTCCCGCACGACCCTCGAGATACTGATTCTCAACAGTTGCGAGGCACATCATACCAAACTTATCCGACATACCGTACATTGTAACCATCGCGCGGGCGATCTTCGTCGCCTGCTCAATATCGTTCGCTGCACCGCTTGTCGCTGACTCAAACACGAGAACCTCTGCCGCACGTCCCGCCATATAGGTCGTGATCTTCGCAAGCAGTTCATCCTTCGTCTCTAAGTACTTCTCCTCCTCCGGAGTCTGAAGTGTGTAACCGAGCGCACCCATGGTACGCGGAACAATTGTAATCTTCTGTACCGGTTCCGTATTCTTCTGTAATGCGGATACCAGAGCATGACCAACCTCATGGTAGGAAACGATCTTGCGCTCCTTGTCACTCATGACGCGATCCTTCTTCTCTTTACCGCCCACAGCCACCAGCTCGAATGCCTCAAACAGATCCGACTGATTGACAAATTTTCGATGATTCTTGACCGCATTGATTGCGGCCTCATTGATCATATTGGCAAGATCCGAACCGACGAGTCCGGCTGTCGCCAAAGCAAGTGCATCAAGATCTACCGTCTCATCCATATGCACATCCTTCGAATGTACTTTCAAAGTCTCAAGACGTCCCTTGAGATCCGGCTTATCCACGATAATACGACGATCGAAACGTCCCGGACGAAGCAATGCCTTATCAAGCACTTCCGGGCGGTTCGTTGCTGCAAGGATCAGGATTCCCTTTGAAGGATCAAATCCATCCATCTCCGCAAGGAGCTGGTTCAATGTCTGCTCACGCTCATCGTTACCGCCGCCGTACCGACTGTCACGGCTTTTACCGATGGCATCGATCTCATCGATAAAGATGATACAAGGCGCCATCTTCTGTGCCTCCTTAAAGAGGTCACGCACACGGGAAGCACCGACACCGACGAACATCTCCACGAAATCAGAACCTGCCAGTGAGAAGAACGGCACGTTTGCCTCTCCCGCAACGGCTTTTGCAAGAAGTGTCTTACCGGTTCCGGGAGGTCCGACAAGAAGTGCTCCCTTCGGAAGCTTCGCTCCGATATCACGGTACTTCTTCGGATTGTGCAGGAAATCAACCACTTCCTGCAACGACTCTTTCGCTTCATCCTGTCCTGCGACATCCTTGAATGTCACACCGGTCGATTTCTCGACATATACCTTGGCGGTTGTCTTGCCGACGCCCATCGCGCCGCCGCCCATACGCTTCATCAGGACGCCAAAGAGGATCCACAGAATAATGATCGGGATCGCAAAGCTCAAAATATTGAGAAGCCATGTCGAGGTATTGTCCGGAACGGTTGCGGAGATCTCCACCGCCTTGCCGTCCGAAGTCTTTGCCTCTTTCAGTGTCTTGATCAGATCCGTATCATTGACCGCGCCGGTGTAATACGTGATATCGTACTTGTCATCCACGAGTGTATAGTCAATCTCGTAGTTGCCGAACTCAACGGTCTTGACGTTCTTCTTCTCAAGCTGCTCCAGGAAATCCGAATATGTAGTTTCCTTCGAACTCATCTGTGAGAAGCGGCTTGCAAAAAACGAGATAAAGAACAATGCAACCAGTGTCACCATGATAAAACTCAGGATCATCTGTCCGTTGTGATTGTTTTTCTTGTCTCCGTTGTTATTATTGTTACCGTTGTTGCCATTGTTATAATTGTTGTTATTGCCGTTATTATAATTATTGCCACCGTTATAGTTGCCGTTGTTATAATTATTCGGTGCCTGATTGTCCATAAGCCCTCCAGTTGTATGCATGCACACAAATTCTCTTGTATTTCGTATCTTTATTATATGTAAAGGAAACTTCAAAATCAACATTTTGTTCATGAACTTTTCTTGTTCTTTCTAAACTTTTTCTAAAAAAGTGTGGAATATTTTGATCTTAGGCTGTATAATATGTAAGTTATTAGTATCGCTTAATATTTTTACAAATTTGAGGAGGATAATTATGCCTGTTAAATACGTCTTTGTCACTGGTGGTGTTGTTTCCGGTCTCGGAAAAGGAATTACCGCTGCATCTCTTGGACGTCTGCTGAAGGCTCGTGGCTACAAAGTCACAATGCAGAAGTTTGACCCATATATCAATATTGATCCGGGAACCATGAACCCGATCCAGCACGGAGAGGTATTCGTTACCGACGATGGTGCGGAGACTGACCTTGATCTTGGACATTATGAGAGATTTATCGATGAGAGTCTGACAAAGAACTCCAACGTTACAACCGGTAAGGTATACTGGTCTGTACTGCAGAAGGAGCGCCGCGGTGATTACGGCGGAGGAACAGTTCAGGTTATTCCACATATTACCAACGAAATCAAAAGCCGATTCTATCGCAACTTTACCTCAGACGATATGCACATCGCCATCATCGAGGTCGGCGGTACTGTCGGAGATATCGAGAGCCAGCCTTTCTTAGAGGCGATCCGTCAGTTCCAGCATGAAGTCGGACATGAGAATGCGATCCTGTGTCATGTAACACTGATCCCATACATCCGTGCTTCAGGTGAGCTTAAGACAAAGCCTACCCAGGCGAGCGTTAAGGAGCTTCAGGGAATGGGTATCCAGCCGGATATCATCGTATGCCGTTCCGAGCAGCCGCTTGATCAGGGACTCAAGGACAAGATCGCATTGTTCTGTAACGTACCGAACACACACGTACTGCAGAACCTTGATGTTGAATACCTCTACGAGGCACCTCTGGCTATGGAGCAGGAGAATCTTGCCAAGGTTGCATGCGAGTGCTTAAAGCTTGATTGTCCGGAGCCGGATCTTGCAGACTGGAAGCAGATGGTCAACGACCTTCGCCATCCGGATAAGGAAGTCAAGATTGCTTTGGTTGGAAAATATACTGCATTACACGATGCTTACATCTCCGTTGTTGAGGCGTTAAAGCACGGCGGAATCCCGCTTCACACAACGATCGATATCAAGTGGGTGGATTCTGAGGAGCTGAACGCAGACAATGTGGACAGTGTTCTCGGAGATGTCAACGGAATCCTCGTTCCCGGCGGATTCGGTATCCGTGGTGTAGAGGGCAAGATCCTTGCCGCACGCTATGCAAGAGAGAACAAGATCCCATACCTCGGACTTTGCCTTGGTATGCAGGTTGCCATCATCGAGTTTGCAAGACATGTATGCGGTTTTAACGATGCACACAGTATCGAGCTTGACCCGAACACAACCCATCCGGTTATCGCTCTGATGCCTGACCAGAACGGTGTTGAGGATATCGGTGGAACCTTAAGACTCGGTGCTTATCCATGTATCCTTGAGAAAGATTCCAAGGCATACAGCGTATATGGAACCGAAGAGATTTCCGAGCGTCATCGTCATCGTTACGAGGTCAACAACGATTACCGTACCGCTCTTCTTGAGCACGGCATGAAACTTTGCGGAACTTCCCCTGACGGAAGAATCGTCGAGATGATCGAGATTCCGGATCATCCGTGGTTTATCGCCACACAGGCTCATCCGGAACTGAAGTCCCGTCCAAACCGTCCACATCCGCTTTTCCGTGGTTTTGTGGAAGCCGCTACCAAGTGCAAGAGATAATAAATTGTAGAATATATGCCCCCGGTTTTATTTCCGGGGGCTTTATTTACGCGAAGCACCGAGACTTGAACCACTCTCACATTTCAAGTATTCCTGCCCTTGTCAAGCAATTGACCGTTTATTATAATGAATGTGATCAAATGGAATAGCATCCATTATAATTAGAGGAGAAAGTTACATGCCAAGATCAACGAATCAGAAGCAAAAGATATTGCTTATTCTTGATTATTTACAAAAACATACGGACGAAACGCATGATGCGACGACGCCACAGTTGATCGACTATCTGGCTGCCAACGGAATCAAAGCGGAGCGCAAAAGTATCTACAACGATATTCAGACGCTGACCGATTTCGGATACGACATTGTGCGCGGTCCCGGTCCGCACGACGGCTACCAGCTTCTCTCCCGCGACTTTGAGCTTGCGGAGGTGAAGCTTCTCGTTGATCTGGTGCAGTCTTCCAAGTTTATCACAACAAAGAAGTCGCGCGAACTGATCGGCAAACTCCAGCATCTCGTCAGCGAGAACGATGCCCGAAAACTCCAGCGTCAGGTTGTGGTCACAGACCGTAACAAAGCGCTCAATGAGAACATCTACTACAGTGTCGATGTCATCTATGCCGCGATTGCAGACAACAGGCAGATCCGTTTTCAATACTTCGACTGGGATGTGCACAAGCAGATGGTTCCACGCAAGGGCGGCGCAATCTACGAGATCAGCCCGTGGCTTCTCACCTGGGACGACGAGAACTACTATCTTGTCGCTTATGACAGTTCTGCTTCGATGATGAAGCATTATCGCGTGGACAAGATGCTGCACATTGAATTATCGGAAGCCGCTCGCGAAGGGCGCGAAGCCTTCGAGCAGATCGATGTGGCAGCCTACTCGAAGAAGACGTTCGGCATGTTTGCAGGCGAGGAGGAAACGATCCAGCTTCTGTGTGACAATGCCTTGATCGGTGTCATTGTCGACCGTTTCGGAAGCGATGTTGCGCTTCGTCCCTACGATGATATGCACGCTTTGGCCCGCATGAACATCGCGGTCAGCCCACAGTTTTTCGGTTGGCTTGCCGGCCTCTCCGGGCGCGTCACCATCTACGCACCGCAAAGCCTTGCCGCATCTTACAAAGACTACCTGCAGCATCTTCTGGATGGCTGCTAAATGGATGATTTCTTCCTCCTTTTCCGAGGAAGAATTTGAGGCAATTGCCTCGTAGCGATTCAAATACCGATTGTGGAACTACATATTTTTCTATGCTAGTTATCCCAATCTCTAATTTTGTGCAGGATACGTTTCGCTTCTTTTATGATTTCTATTCGCCAAAGTTTGGACAATTCCGTGACGGTTGTTCGCCGAGACACAGACTGCGTCCGTAGCATCTGTGTCCGGCGGACACCGACCCGGAATAGTTCAAACGTTGTCGTACACAAAATGGAAGCGAAGCATATCCCGCTACAAAATTTACGAGATTTGTCTAAAACCACATAGAAAAATATGCAGTCCCACAATCTTAGAATTGAAACACCAACCGGGCAATTGCCCACAACACACACATAAAAAGGAGGAAGAAAACATGAATTTACCAAAAGATCCGGTGATGCTGCTGTCCGTTGTAAATACGCAATTGCGCGACCATTATGCGACGCTCACAGAGATGGCTGCTGCATATATGGTGGATGAAGACGAAATCATTGCAAAACTTGATGCGATCAATTATCATTATGACGAGAAACAAAATCAGTTTATCTAAAGAGTAAATCTGATCATAGAAAGGAAGTACACACATGGCAGTAAGTTGTGACTTTTGCGCATACAATGAGTATGATGAGGAGGACGAAGCGTACTACTGCTCCGTCAATATGGACGAGGACGATATGGCGCGCTTTATGCAGAGCAGTTACCGTGAGTGTCCGTATTACCGCTCCGGAGATGAATATAAGGTCGTTCGCCACCAGATGTAAAAAGAGCCATTTCCGGCTCTTTTTTCATGTCGACAATGTGTATTTACTTTACACAATTCCAATGCCTACGTTATTTACAAAACAGTCTCTTGTGGGCGATGCTTCCAACAACTTAAAAACACTTCTTTCGCAAACGCACTACAGTCCCAACGATAACAAAGACAAGTCCGATCAGAACAGCCCCGACTTCCATCTGTAGATGAAGATCACGATCCATCAGTTGCACCCATCCCATCTGATTTCCGATGCCAAGGCTGACTCCACAGACAGCGATCGAAAGTCCGGCTTTCACGAATCCGTTGCAAGGCAGATATCGGATTGCAAGGAAAATCAACCAGGCTGCCACCACATAAAAGCTTGATACCGCGAGCAGATCATGAATGGCATTCGGATAATCGATACAAAATGCAAAGATCATCAGATAAAACCAGACCGTGTCCCAGATCATGCACAAAAGACCTTTGTGATTCTTAAACGTTTCCGGCAGATCCGCCTGATAAACCACGATCGGGAACAGCGGCAATGACAGTCCGAATACCGTCGAGAAAGCGATCTCCGCGAACCGCAAAATACCGCCGTTATCAAAGAACATTTCCGTAAAGAAAATAACCAAAAGCAATGCGATCGTCGAAAAAATAATCGTCTTTGAAAGCTTCTTTTTCGAGGATACAAGTGGCACAACGGTAAGCCCTGCCACAAGAAGCATGGATGCGATCAGCACCGCATCGGTCTTTAAATCGGAATATCCCGGCAGCGTCAGCATCAGCACGATGACCACCGGCAAGATCAGAATACCGGCTATTACGATTCCGGTCTTGAATGCAAGAGATCGTTCCTTTTTCTCATGCCTTTTTAAGATGTCATGCGTTTCGGACAACAGATCGGCTTCGATCTTATCGTCGTCCATCTCCGCAAGCACTCTGGTGCACGCAGCACAATCTTTTAAATGTTCCTCGACCATCGCAGAGCTCGCGGCGCTGCACACATGATCATGATACAGCGGCAATATATCCTGAATAATTTCACACGAAATGTTTTTCATATTAATCCATCCTTTCCTTAATTTTGAGTTTGGCTCGGTGGTAAGTGACCCTTGCCCAGCTCTCGGTGTGTCCGAAGATTTCTGCGACCTCCGCAAATGACAGCTCGCCAAACACCCGAAGTTCAAACACTTCTTTGTATGGTTCCTCAAGTTCATGTAACAGCTTATGTATCGCAAAAGAAGATTCTTTTGTTATAAAATCGTCCTCAACATGAGTATAATCACTTAAAATTTCGATGTCACCGGACGAGTCGGAAATCCTTTTGCTTTTACGAAAATGATCGTTACAGAGATTCTTTGCGATCGAACATAACCATGTGTATTCCGCAGCTTCTTTCTTAAAGTCCGACTTGGCAGTCATCGCTTTGAAAAAAGTACTCTGTGTGATTTCTTCCGCAAGTCCCGGGTCTTTTACGATATTCATCACAAACGAGTATACCTGCATAAAATAGGTATGGTATATTTTTTCGACATTCATGGTCACTCACCTCCTTCCCGATTTCATAAGTTAGACGGAGTAATATCCGATTCGTTACAAACTTTTTTATTTTCTATATTTTAGCATATAATAATCATCTCGCCATCCATTTTCCTGCCTAGAAATTACTCATCTCTTTGCAAATTTCATATACGCCATATAGCCCTGATGAATCAGGATTTTCCATACTTTTCAGCCTACACGCATCAACCCTTCCCCATAAGTAAGCGCTCAACTTATGAGGAAAGCCAAGCAATCTTGGCTCATTTACACCAATCAAATTCTTCGGTTTGCACAAACACCCCCAATATATTCCCGGTATATTTTTTATAATAACCTGTCCGCAATATGCCGTAATATCGTACATAATTTTTCCTGTCCCTGAAGAAATTTTTTCCATATGCTCTGGTATACATTCCTCCATCAGCTAGTACCCCTACACGAAATACTTTTACAACGTATACTTTCACTGTTCTATATAATCATCTTTGCAACTCTATATTTTATCGAAATTGTTCAAAAGAAGGCGCAGTATTCTGCACCTTCTCTCCTAATTAATATTCTTTAACGCCAGACTCTTTTCCATCTACCTCAAACATTATTCTTCCATCATCTCTTTACAAATTTCATACAAACAATATAATCCCGGATCATCGGGATCACGCATGCCTCTTATTCTACACACATCAACGCTCCCCCACAAATAATAATCCATATCATGTAAAAATCCTAACAACCGTGGCTCATTCACTCCCACCAAGCTTTTAGGTTTACTTAAACACCCCCAATATATTCCAGGTACATTTTTTATAATGACTTGTCCACAATATGCCGTAATGTCATACATAACACGCCATGTATATGTAGACATCTTATCCATATGCACCGGTATACAGGTCTCCATCCACGGTTCGAGATTTCCCATTTCATCGAGAATTTCTTTCCTCGTCATTGGTATTACTTCCACCCTTTTCATAAACCATCGCCACAAGGGCTTTAAAGACTCAGGTGAGTAATCAAATACAACATCACCACCTGTCTCATGTACGTGATTCTCAAGGTATGCAATTCTCTCATCCATCACCTCTATATACCAATTCAAATATTGCACTGCCTGTTTTCTATTCATTTCAGTAAATGCGACTGTCGCAAATGGCAGCTGCATTTCTCTATAATTACACTCCGTCATCTAAACTCTTCTCCTTTGCTTACATGCATCATTCGTAATACGACTTTATCTCTCTTTATTTATAAAATCCATGCCTGATTTTGCCATATATTTGCCATTCTTGTCGTTTTATATAAACGCATAAAGGAAGCCCGAACCGGCAATGACAATTCGGGCTTTTAATATAACGAAAAAGACTCTAGATAATTCTAACACCTTCGTACTGTATATCTACAATCCCTTTAACTCTTTACACAATTCATATAAGCTATATAATTGTCGATCATCATGCGTTTCCATGCTTTTCATTCTACATACATCAACCTTTCCATTTAGGCAAATGCTCCCCTTCTGTGGAAACCCCAACAAACAAGGCTCATTCACACCAATCAGGCTTTTCGGTTTGCACACACAGCCCCAATACAGTCCTGGAATATTTTTTATAATAACTTGTCCACAATATGCTGTGATATCATACATAACACGCCATGTATAACTAGATATTTTCATTCCCAAGTTTGGAATGTGTTTTTCCATCCATGGCTCTATCACACCTATTTCTTCATTAATTTCTTTTTCCGTCATCGGAACCAACTCCACTCTCGGCATAAACCATTTCCATATTGAAATAAGCGAATCTGGTGAATAATCAAAAATAACATCTCCGCCAGTCTCATGTACATGATTGGCAAGATATGCAATTCTCTCATCCAACACTTCTATATACCAATTCAAATACTGTACTGCCTGTTTTCGATTCATTTCCTTAAAAGGAACCGTCTCGAATGGTAGTTGCATCTCTCTATAATTACATTCCATAATCATGCTCCTCTATCAACTAGTACCCCTACACGAAATACATTTACGATATATATTTTCTCCGTCCCTGTGGCTATCCTTATAGTTCTATTTTCATTGAAATCGTTCAAAAGAAGGTGCCAAATAATGTTAGCGCCCTCTTTTGTCAGCTATGATACTCTCTTTTTCAAATCAAAAATATTATAAGCAATGAACATCTGTCTATGATTCGCTTAATTTCTTACAATTTTCATAAACTTTATACAATCCACCATTTTCAGCCGATCTCATGCTTCGCAGCCTACACACATCGACTCTCCCCCATAAATAAGCACTCATTTTGTGGGGAAACCCTAATAACCTAGGTTCATTGACTCCTAATAAACTTTTTGGTTTGCTTAAACACCCCCAATGAATTCCTGGGATATTTTTTATTATAACTTGGCCACAATATGCCGTAATATCATACATAACACGCCATGTGTAAGTAGACATCTTATCCATATTCTCTGGTATACAATCCTTCATCCACGGTTCGATTCCCACCATTTTCTTTTGAATTTCATCTGATGTCATAGGGATTACTTCTACTCGCGGCATAAACCATTCCCACAAAGGTTTTAGAGACTCTGGCGTGTAATCGAATACAACATCACCGCCAGTCTCATGTACATGATTGGCAAGATATGCAATTCTCTCATCCAACACTTCTATATAC
>CAKRKX010000048.1 GCA_934358675.1 uncultured Agathobacter sp.
CCTCGAGACCATCCAATTCTTCTCCCTGTCCGCAGTTGATGCAGCAGCAGATTACTTCATAACCATAATTCTCCTTTAACCAAGGAATGATCGCGGTAGTATCAAGACCGCCTGAGTAAGCTAAAACAACTTTTTCTTTCATAGCTTTTGTCCTTTCTTATGCTTTTTCGTAAAGCGGATAAATCCAAACGCTTTATAATCTGTTCTCAATATACAACATAATAAGAGATTACGCAAGTGAAAAAATATACATAAATCTGTATAAATATACATAAATTTGTGAATATTTGCTATTTACGGACGGCGAAAGGTGTACTATATTATTAAAGAACACATTGCAATGCGACCGATGAATAAAGTGTTGCAAGGAAAGAAGGATATAGAACATGGTTAAAGTCGGAATTATCGGAGCGACCGGTTATGCAGGAGCGGAGCTGGTTCGTATCTTAATGAATCATAAAGAAGCAGAGATCAAGTGGTTCGGTTCACGAAGCTACATTGATCAGAATTATGCAGATGTATACCAGAACTTTTTTGAGATCGTCGATGCAAAATGTCTCGATGATAATATGGAAGAGCTTGCCTCACAGGTGGATGTGATCTTTACTGCAACACCGCAGGGATTTCTTGCGGGCGTGTTGAATGAATCGATTTTAAGTAAGGTCAAGATCGTTGACTTAAGTGCGGATTTTCGAATCAAGGATGTGGCTACTTATGAGAAGTGGTACAAGATCGAGCACAAGAGTCCACAGTTTATCGAGGAGGCGGTCTACGGTCTGTGTGAGATCAACCGTGACAAGGTGACGACCGACACTCGTCTGGTTGCCAATCCGGGGTGCTACACAACCTGTTCCATCCTGACAGCTTATCCGTTAGTCAAGGAAGGACTTATTGATCCGGACACACTCATCATCGATGCAAAGTCCGGTACATCCGGAGCCGGAAGAGGAGCAAAGACTCCGAACCTGTTCTGCGAAGTGAATGAGAGCATGAAAGCATACGGCGTGACCACCCACCGTCATACCCCGGAGATCGAGGAGCAGCTCGGTTATGCGGCTGGCAAAGAGATTGTGGTTAACTTTACACCGCATCTGGTTCCGATGAACCGTGGTATTCTTGCAACCGAGTACGCAACACTTAATAAGAAAGCGGACGGCACTTATCCGACCTACGAGGAGATCAAGACCGTATACGATAAATATTACGCAAAGGAGCGCTTTGTACGTGTCCTGAAAAAAGGCGTATGTCCTGAGACAAAGTGGGTAGAGGGCAGCAATTATGTCGATGTCAATTTTGTGATCGATGAGAGAACGCACCGCGTGGTCATGATGGGCGCTTTGGACAATCTGGTCAAAGGTGCAGCCGGTCAGGCGGTACAGAATATGAATCTTCTGTTTGGTCTTGATGAGGCAGAAGGATTAAAGATGGTTCCGATGTTCCCATAAAATTTTAAAGAGAAAACGGAATTTCACAAGAAAGAAGTACAGATAATGAAAGATTTTACATATAACATTCGGGTAATGACAGAAGAAGATTACGAAGAGGTCTATGCACTCTGGATGGGAATCCACGGATTTGGAATCCGCTCGATCGATGATTCGAAGGAGGGCGTCAGCAGATTCTTGAAGCGCAATCCGACAACGAGTATGGTTGCGGTGGCGGACGGTAAGATCGTCGGTGCGATCCTGTGCGGGCATGACGGACGGCGCGGCTGTCTGTATCATGTGTGCGTGCATGAGAATTACAGAAAGCATGGAATCGGCAAGGCGATGGCAGTGGCGTGCATGCGTGCGCTGCAGGAGGAACAGATCAACAAGGTCAGCCTGATCGCATTCAAGAGCAACGAGCTTGGCAATCATTTCTGGAAGGATGCCGGATGGTGCTTCCGTGAGGATTTAAATTACTACGACTTCCCGTTGAATGAGGCGAACATTACGAAATTTAATCAATAGAGAAAGAGAGAGCAGTTATGAGTGAGAATATGGATGCAGTTATGGAAAAAGCGCAGGTGCTGATCGAGGCACTGCCGTATATTCAGCGTTTTAACCGCAAGATCATCGTTGTGAAATACGGCGGATCTGCAATGGTGGATGAGAAGTTAAAGGAGCATGTGATCCAGGATGTGACGCTTCTGAAACTGGTTGGGTTCAAGCCGATCATCGTACACGGTGGCGGTAAGGAGATCAGCAAGTGGGTTGCAAAATCCGGAATGGAGCCGGAGTTTGTCAACGGTCTGCGCAAGACCGATGCGCCAACGATGGAGATCGCAGAGATGGTATTAAACCGTGTCAACAAGTCTCTTGTTAAGATGGTGGAGGAACTTGGTGTCAATGCCGTCGGTATCAGCGGAAAAGACGGCGGACTCCTTAAGGTTGACAAGAAACTGTCCGACGGACAGGACATCGGTTTTGTCGGCGATATCAAGGAAGTGAATCCAAAGATCCTTTATGATCTGCTGGAGAACGATTATCTTCCGATCGTATGTCCGATCGGTCTCGATGATAACTACGATACTTACAATATTAACGCAGACGATGCTGCCTGTGCGATCGCGCGTGCGGTATCTGCCGAGAAGCTTGCATTCCTGACCGATATTGAGGGTGTATACAAGGATCCGGAAGACAAGTCGACACTGATCTCTGAACTGACTGTATCCGAGGCAAGAGAACTGATCACAGACGGTTATATCGGTGGCGGAATGCTTCCGAAGCTTAACAACTGTATTGATGCGATCGAGAACGGTGTATCGCGCGTCCATATCTTAGACGGACGAATTGCACACTGCCTGTTGCTTGAAATCTTTACCAACAAGGGAATCGGTACGGCAATTCTTGGCGACAGTGATGACCGTTTTTATAATGAACAGGAGAAATAAAAGATGAATAAACAGGAATATATCGATACTGCGGAGCAGGAATTATTACATACCTACAATCGGTTTTCACTCGTGCTCGATCACGGTGAGGGTGTCTATCTGTACGATACGGACGGAAAGCAGTATCTTGATTTCGCAGCGGGCATCGCAGTATGTGCGCTTGGATACGGAAACAAAGATTACAATGATGCGTTGAAGGGACAGATCGACAAGCTGCTTCACACATCCAACCTCTATTACAACGTGCCGACGATCGAGGCGGCAAAGAAGGCGCTTGCGGCAAGCGGCATGGATCGCATTTTCTTTACAAACAGCGGAACCGAGGCGATCGAGGGCGCAATCAAGGCTGCCAAAAAATATGCTTTTACGAGAGACGGACATGCAGGACACGAAGTGATCGCGATGAATCATTCGTTCCACGGAAGAAGTATCGGCGCACTCTCCGTAACCGGAAATGCGCATTATCAGGAGCCGTTTGCACCGCTCATGCCGGGTGTAAAATTCGCGGATTTCAACAATCTTGAGAGCGTAAAGGCGCAGATTACCGACAAGACCTGTGCGATCATTATGGAGACTGTTCAGGGTGAGGGCGGTATCTATCCGGCAGAGAAAGAATTTATCGAGGGCGTTCGTGCACTTTGTGACGAGAACGATATCTTGCTGATCCTCGATGAGATCCAGTGCGGTATGGGACGTACCGGAGAGATGTTTGCATGGCAGAATTACGGCGTGAAGCCGGATATCATGACCTGTGCGAAAGCGCTCGGATGCGGTGTGCCGGTCGGCGCATTCTTTATGACACAGAAGGTTGCCGACAAGTCGCTTGCACCGGGAGATCACGGTACGACATACGGCGGAAATCCGTTTGTCGGAGCTGCTGTATCAACCGTATTTGACCTGTTTGAAAAGCAGAAGATTCTTGATAACGTACATGAGGTTGCTCCGTATCTGGAGCAGAAGTTAGATGAACTCGTTGCCAAGTATGATTTTCTGACCGCAAGACGTGGTATGGGATTCATGCAGGGATTGGTTTGTACACTTCCGGTCGGTCAGGTTTCCGCAAAGGCATTGGAGCAGGGGCTGATCGTGATTACTGCGGGTGCGGATGTGATCCGTATGGTTCCGCCACTTGTGATCGGTAAGGAACATGTCGATGAGATGATCGAAAAACTCGAGAAAGCACTGCTCGCAGTCAAAGGCTAAGAAAATAGATTGCTTTCAAATGATGCTGTCTTTCGTTGATGCGGAGGACAGCATTTTTTGCTTTTGTGTCAATGATCATTCGAACAAAATATGAATTTTACAATTCATAATGAAATATACTTGTAATAATTGTAAAAACTCGTTAAAATAGAGTGTACATTGAGACTTCCTCTGCCTTATATGGAAGAGGAGAAGAATATGAACAATAAAATGAAAGCGTGTGTAATCGCATTGTGTTTGCTTTTGTGCGGATGCGGAGCTTCGGATACCGAAGCGTATCTGCTTGCAACGCAGGAGACACAGATACCGATGGAGAGCGAGGCTTTGGATCCGGATACGGAAGAGAATGTGGAAGGAGAAGAGGCGCCGCTTCTTGTGTATGTCTGCGGTGAGGTGAAAGCGCCCGGAGTGTATGAGCTGCCTGCCGGTGCACGTGTGTGCGATGCGGTGGAGGCTGCCGGAGGATTTACAGAGAAGGCAAGTAAAGATTACTGGAATCTTGCGGATACACTGACGGACGGACAGATGATCTCGTTTCCGACCGAGGAGGAAGCTGCGGAGCGGAAGAAGTATGATACAGATGATCCGTCCTCTGCGAAGCAGGAGGCGGACGGCAGAGTCAATATCAATACTGCGGACGCCGGTCAGTTGCAGCAGTTGCCCGGAATCGGACAGACGCGGGCGGAGGCGATCGTTGCGTATCGCGACGAGCATGGGGCTTTTTCCAAGGCGGAAGATATCATGAAGGTATCCGGTATCAAGGACGCGCTTTTTGAAAAAATGAGAGACGACATAACAGTCGATTGAGGTGTGAGATGGCAAAGAAAGTTCTCGTAGTGGATGATGAGAAGCTAATCGTAAAGGGAATCCGATTCAGTCTGGAACAGGACGGCATGGATGTGGATTGTGCATACGACGGAGAAGAGGCGCTGGCGATGGCGCGCGCGAATGAGTATGACATGATCCTTCTTGATATTATGCTGCCGAAGATGGACGGATTTGAAGTTTGTCAGGCAATACGTGAATTTTCGGATATGCCGATCGTGATGCTGACCGCAAAAGGCGATGACATGGATAAGATCCTTGGTCTGGAATACGGAGCGGACGATTATATCACGAAGCCTTTTAATATCCTGGAGGTGAAGGCGAGAATCAAGGCAATCATGCGCCGTACTTACGGTCCGCGTGAGAAGAAGGAGGTTTCTTCCGTGATCGTCAAGGGAGATCTTCGTCTGGACTGTGACAGCCGCAGGCTTTTTATCCATGATAATGAAGTCAATCTGACCGCCAAGGAATTTGATCTGCTGGAGCTTCTCGTGAAGAATGAGAACAAGGTATACAGCAGAGAGGATCTGCTTGGTCTGGTGTGGGGCAAGGATTATCCGGGGGATGTGCGTACCGTGGATGTGCATGTGCGCCGTTTGCGTGAGAAGATCGAGGCGAACCCGAGCGAGCCGAAATATGTTCATACCAAGTGGGGCGTGGGCTATTACTACAGTCAGAAGTAGAATACGAAAGTAGAAAGGTTATCTCATGCATCGTAGCAAGCAGTTTCTGCAATTTATCAAAAGTTTAAAATTTCGATTGATCCTGTTAACGCTCGTGATCGCGATCGTGCCGAGCCTGATCCTTGCATGTGGAATCCTGCATTCCTATGCGGCGCGGGCGGTGACGATCCGCGAAAGCGAGATCTTAAGTCAGGCCAAGATTCTGGCAAATCAGATTGCAACAAGTGAATATATGTCCCTTGACAACGAGACGGAATCGAGCACGATCCAAGCACAGATCGACATGCTGACAACGATCTATGACGGACGTGTGATCATTGTGGACAATAATTTCAGTGTGTATCATGATACCTACAATCTCGATGATAACAAGATCATCATCGCGGAGGAGGTTGTTCGAAGCTTTCGCGGAGAGGATATCGTGCATTACGATTCGGAGAATCATTATATTGAGATGACGATTCCGATTACGGATCCGAACGACTCGTCCAACCAGGTGCTCGGAGTCATGCTGGTCAGTGTATCGACCGATAATATTCAGTTGAATCAGGCATATTTGAGACAGGTTGCGATCATTATCGTTGTGATCGTTGGCATCACCTGTGTCTTTTTTGCAATCCTGTTGCTGCTTCATTTTCTACGTCCATTACAGAGGATTTCGGACGGTATCGCGGCAATCAAGGAAGGTTACGGGGACGATTGTCTGCAGGTTAATGATTATTCCGAGACGATCCAGATCTGTGAGCGTTTCAATCAGATGCTCGGCCGTATGAAGGTGATGGATGATTCGCGTCAGGAGTTTGTATCGAATGTGTCACATGAATTGAAGACTCCGCTGACTTCCATGAAAGTACTGGCGGATTCCATCAACAGTATGCCGGATGCCCCGAAGGAACTCTATCAGGAGTTTATGGGGGATATCACAAATGAAATTGAGCGTGAGACGAAGATCATCAATGATCTGTTATCGCTTGTTAAGATGGACAAAGCGGCAGCGGATCTGAATGTATCCACGATCAATGTCAATGAGCTTTTGGAGCAGATATTAAAGAGACTGCAGCCAATCGCAGACCGGCAGAAGGTGGAGCTTGTACTTGAAAGTTTCCGCCCGGTTACGGCGGAAGTGGATGAGGTTAAGATCACGCTTGCGATCACGAACCTTGTGGAAAATGCGATCAAGTACAACCGCAATGACGGTGAGGGCTGGGTACATGTGTCCCTGAATGCGGATCATCAGTATTTCTATCTGAAGGTGGAAGATTCCGGAATCGGTATCCCGGAGGAGTCGCTGGAGCATATTTATGAGCGCTTTTATCGTGTAGACAAGTCGCACTCGCGTGAAATCGGCGGAACGGGACTCGGTCTTGCGATTACAAGAAATTCCATTCTGATGCACCGCGGCGCGATCAAGGTACATTCGGTTCTGGGAGAGGGAACAACATTTGATGTGCGTATCCCTCTGAACTATATTGCTTAGGAGAATTCTATGAAAAAAAGGTTATTTGCCACGCTTCTTTTGTTTGCAACGATGTTGCTTCTTGCGGCGTGTGGAAACCAGAAACAAGATGATAAATACGTCGTATACTATCTTAATGCGGATATGACGAAGATCGTTCCGCAGGAGGTAGATCTGCAGGCAGACGATGCGACGGGGCAGATTCAGGAATTGTTACAGCTTTTGCAGCAACAGCCGGAAGATGCAGGGATTCGTCAGACGATACCGAAGAATATCAAGGTTCTCGGCGTGACGGAGGTCGCGTATCAGGTAACGGTCGATTTTAATCAGGATTATTATGAATTGAATCCGACGGATGAGATTCTGATCCGTGCAGCGATCGCAAAGACTCTGTTGCAGGTGGATAAGTATCCGTATGTGATGTTTACGGTGGATTCGAAGCAGCTCGAGACGGCTGCGGGAACAATGGTCGGTGCGATGAACGAGGACAGTTTTCTGGAGAATCCGGGAGAACAGATCAATTCCAGTCAGAAGACGACACTGACATTGTATTTTTCAAGCAAGGACGGAACGAAGCTTGTTCCGGAAAATCGTGAAGTGCATTACAGCTCCAATATTTCGTTGGAAAAGCTGGTGATGGAACAGTTGATGGAAGGTCCGAAGACGAAGGGAGTTCTGGCGACCGTTCCGACAGGCACCAAGCTGATCACGATCACGGTTGTGGATGGCGTATGCTATGTGAACCTGGATGAGACATTTTTAAATCAGAATCAGGAGATCTCGGAGCAAATTGTGCTCTATTCGATCGTTGATTCTCTGACGGAGCTTTCCAGTGTCAGCAAGGTTCAGATATCCATCAACGGTGATACGAGTGGCAAATGTCGTTACACATACGACCTTGCACCGATGTATGAACAGGATTTAAGTATTGTAGATAACGGAGAGGAAAAGGTAGATTCGACACAGTGAGAAAAAGACCGGTCATTCTGCTTGTATGTATGTTTCTGATCGGTGTCTTATGGAAGAGGACAGGCACGGTTCCTGCAGTTGGGATCGGCCTGTTGCTTTATCTGTATGTAACGCCATGGAAAGAACGGAGGGTACGTCTGGTTGTGCTTGCGGCAGGAATGCCGCTTATGTTGCTGCTGGGGGCTTTTCGTACCGGACAGCAGGAAGCGTTTCGTGATGCGTACCTCACGGATCTTTCCGATGATCAATCCGTTCGACTCGCGGGCAGGCTAAGCAATGTGGAAGAGAAGACACATTGTTACTATTATTATCTTACCGATTGTTCTATAGAACGATCGGGTCAGTCGATGCCGTGCAATGATGTACTGGCATTCGTATCTTCCGACGATGTTTCTGTCGGACAAATCCTTATATTACAGGGAACAATTACATTATTTGATGAGGCGACAAACGAGGGACAGTTTGACGTACGCTCGTTTTACCGCAGCCAGAAGATCGATTTCGGTGTGTGGGTGGATTCTGTGGAACGCGTGGAAGGAAAGCCGGACCGGTTTCGTGTGTGGCTGTCCGACGTGCGAAAGGAGTTGAAAATACCGCTTACCCGCTACGCGAAGGATGACGGTGTGCTGTCTGCAATGCTGCTGGGGGATAAGACATCGCTGGACAGTGAGATCAAGGCACTCTATCAGAAATCGGGAATCGCGCATATTCTGGCAATCTCAGGGCTTCATATCTCGCTTCTTGGGATGTCACTTTATCGCTTTTTGCGGCATCGGTGCGGATTGACCTATCTGTGGTCAGGCGTTGTTGTCACGACATTTCTCGCTGTGTATACGCTTATGACCGGCAATGCCATCTCTGCGCGGCGCGCGGCGGGAATGCTTCTTGTGTACCTTGTGGCGGATATTCTGGGAAGGTCCTACGATATGCTGAGTGCGCTTGGCCTCGTTGTGATCCTATTGCTTTGGGAAAATCCATTCCTTGTGACAAACAGTGGCTTTCAGTTCTCGGTTGCGGCGGTCATAGGAATCGGTGTGGCACAGGGCGTGCTGGTGCCATGCGTGGAGAATTGGAATGTTGCGTATGGATATGGGAAAATGCGAGATGATGTGGCGAGGCGCGATGCAGAAAGAATGGGGGTGCAGAAACTTGTGGATTGGATGAGATGCCGGATGGGCAAGTGTCTGCCGGGGATGATGATAAGTCTGTCAATTCAGCTTTTTACAATACCGCTTGTCGCGTATTATTACTATGAGATTCCGGTGTATGCAATCCTTCTTAATATTCCGGTGCTTGCAGTCGTTCCGTATGTGTTGGGGCTTGCGGCTGCCGGTTCACTGGTCGGACAGGTTGCGTTTCTGCAGCCGGTATCATTTGGTTTGTGCCGTGTGTGTGGCTGGATTCTGCAGGCTTATCGGTGGATTTGTGACGCTTCGCTGATGCTCCCGGGGGCACGGATGATCACAGGAAAGCCGTCAGAGGTCAGGATGATCATGTACTATTGCCTGCTTGGCGTGTTCGATTATGTTCTGTGGTGTGGGATGAAGAGAAGGGGGCGAAGGATGAGGACGGAGGAGAGAACTCATTTGAATGCATCAGTGGATGAAAAGGGTGATATACGAGAACGATTGACAGTGGGGCGTGATAAGAAGCTGTCACATGTGAATCGAGAATGGATATATTGTCGATTGGAATTCGTACTTGGGATTGTGCTCCTTCTGATCGTTCTTTTTGCCAGAGGAAAGCCGGCGTTTGAATTGGATATTCTGGATGTCGGACAGGGCGATGCAATCTATCTTTGTACCTCGGATGGCACTTCTCTTATGATCGATGGAGGGAGCACGGATGTTAAGAATGTCGGAACGTATCGTATTTTACCGTTCTTAAAGTCGAAGGCAATCCGTAAAGTGAATTATTGGTTTGTCAGTCACACGGATGAGGATCATATATCGGGTCTTGCCGAGGTAATGGAGAGCGGGTATCGTATTGAAAATCTGGTGCTTGCGGAAGCTCAAAAGGAGGATGAGAAAGCGAAGCAGTTGGCGGAACTGGCGTGCAAGAATGAAATTCGGGTGTGCTATATGAAAGCAGGAGATGTGTTGGGAGCACCGGCAGAAGATGTAGCGGATGAGCGGAAGAACCTGAAAACTTTCAGAATCGAGTGTCTGTATCCGAGCAGCGATAATGACAGTGAGGATATCAATGACCGTTGTCTTGTACTTTCTTATGCGGATGAAAATTTCGGTGCCTTTTTCGGAGGTGACATCTCATCGGAAATTGAGGAACAACTGGTCGTAAGCGGAAAGTGCCCGAAAACGGATGTATTCAAAGCCTCACACCATGGTTCGAAGTATTCGAACAGCGATGCTTTGCTGCAAACACTTCATCCCCGCCTTACGATCGCTTCAGCGGGCAAAAAGAATCGGTATGGACATCCGAGCCCGGATGCAGTGAAAAGGGTGGAAGAGAGTGGCAGCGTCTTTGTCAGTACGATTGACGGTGGGCGGATTCGTGTCAGAATTGTTGAGGGGAGGCTGGCTGTGGAACCTTACAAGAAAGCAAAATGAATGGCATGAATGAGACAACACTTGTAAACATGATTAAAATCCGCTATACTACAAATGAATAGGAGGCGGTGGAAAGATGGACGAAATGACAGAAAAGGAATTGATCACAGTATTGATCGACAAATATACAGATTTGCAGCGCATCAAGAAAGCGAATAAGGATATCATTAACGAAGAATTGGAGTATCAGATCCGGGTAACCACTGCAAAATTATTTTCCATGGGGGTTAACGTGGAAGATTTAACTTTATAGTGTGTTGTTAATAAGGCAGAACTTACGGTTCTGCCTTTTTGGATGAATAGAATGAGATCATCAAAGAAATAAAAGTTGGGAGATTCAGAAATATGAACGCACAGAATAAAGACGAAAAGCAAATGCAGGAATTTGATTATAGCAACTTAGAACGGAGCTTGATCGATGTGATCAAGGAGGAACAGGCGAAACTGGGGTATTACCGAGAAGATATCCGGCTGTATTATCCGCTCAGTTCGCTGAACCATTTCTTTGGAACGAATGTTGATGAAGTGACAATGCAGAGCATTTTGGATGGGAAAGGCAGTGGAGACGCGAAGCTTTTCGACAAGTTGGGAATGGTGGAAGTGTCACATAGAGTCGACCGGTTCTGCTTTCACATTCCGCCGGAAGGAGTGGAGTATGTGCATGAGAACACGAAGGAGAACGAATTTATCCGTGAGCTTGTAGCACTCGTGGCGAAACACGGCTGTACGATCGATCAGGTGTATGAACTGTTTGAAGCACATTCCGATCGGGTGAAAAGAGAGAAGATGGACAACGGAGAGTTTGATGAGCGCATCTGGTTCGAGGATGATGCAGATGATCCGTATTACTATTGCTTCAAGCAGGAGGGTGAGCATATGATCTATCACCGTTTTCTTCCGGAGGATTATGAAGATTTCGAGTTCTAAATACGGGAAAGCTGATGTGGGCAGTCCGTTTGCACAATGAGTCATGGAAAGGTGAAAAATTGAACAGCTCATTGAAAAACAATTCAGACACAATTTGACAAAAACAGTGAAAAAAGGCTATTGCTTTGAAAAAAGTTTTTCAGAGTAATAGCCTTTAATTGTTTGTATATATGATGTTTTATGAGATAATAAAAATAATTGTATACACAAACTTAACGTGAATATCACAATTGACATATTATCAGATAATAAACGAAAAATAACTATTTACAGATAACGCTTTGTAGTAGTAAAATCTTAATAAGAAAAAAGCACGGCGAGCATTGCTCCATATAAAAATTAAGAGAGCAAACCCCATGCAGCAATACAATTCAGAAAGGAACAGTCCTATGAAAGAACAGTGGAATGAAAGTACAGCAGTAGCCAAGGGATTATACGATCCGAGATTTGAACACGATAACTGTGGTATCGGTGCTGTTGTCAATATCAAAGGAATTAAAACCCACCAGACGGTTGAGAATGCTTTAAAGATCGTAGAGAACTTAAAGCACAGAGCCGGAAAAGATGCGGACGGCAAGACAGGAGACGGTGTCGGAATCCTGCTTCAGATTTCACACAAGTTTTTCAAGAAGGCAGTAAAGCCACTTGGAATCGAACTTGGAGAGGAGAGAGATTACGGAATCGGAATGTTCTTCTTCCCACAGGATGAACTGAAAAAGAATCAGGCGAAGAAGATGTTCGAAGTCATTGTCGAGAAAGAAGGCATGGAGTTCTTGGGCTGGAGAGAGGTGCCGATCCATCCGGACAAGCTTTCCGATAAGGCAAGAGATTGTATGCCATGCATCATGCAGGCTTTCGTAAAGAGACCGGAGGATGTGGAAAAAGGCCTTGATTTCGATCGTAAGCTGTATGTGGCGCGTCGTGTATTCGAGCAGTCGAACGATGACAGCTACGTTGCTTCTTTATCAAGCAGAACCATTGTTTACAAGGGAATGTTTTTAGTAGAGCAGCTTCGTCAGTTCTTCTCCGATCTTCAGGATGAGGATTACGAATCGGCAATCGCAACCGTACATTCAAGATTCTCGACCAACACAAATCCAAGCTGGGAGAGAGCGCATCCGAACCGCTTTATCGTACATAACGGTGAGATCAACACCATCCGCGGTAACGCAGACAAGATGCTTGCCCGCGAGGAGACGATGGCATGCGGAAAACTTCGCGGTGAGTTCCAGAAAGTACTTCCGGTTGTCAATACCGAAGGTTCTGATTCGGCAATGCTCGACAATACGCTGGAATTTCTTGTGATGTCCGGTATGGAACTTCCGCTTGCAGTCATGATCATGATCCCGGAGCCATGGGCAAACAATTCAATCATGACCCAGAAGAAGAAAGATTTCTATCAGTACTATGCAACCATGATGGAGCCATGGGACGGACCGGCTTCCATCCTTTTCTCCGACGGAGATATGATGGGTGCGGTGCTTGACCGTAACGGACTTCGTCCATCCCGTTACTATATTACAGACGATGATTACCTGATCCTTTCTTCCGAGGTCGGTGTACTCGAGATCGACCCGACCAAGATCGTGACCAAGGATCGATTAAGACCGGGTAAAATGCTTCTCGTTGATACCGTTCAGGGACGTGTGATCGATGACGATGAGCTGAAGGAAAAATACGCAGGCAAGCGTCCTTACGGTGAGTGGCTTGATCGCAACATCGTTATGTTAAAGGATCTCAAGATCCCGAATGAGCGTGTTCCGGAGTACACCAAGGAGGAGCGCCAGAGAATGCAGAGAGCATTCGGCTACACCTACGAATCGCTCAAAGATTCCATCCTTCCGATGGCAAAGAACGGCATCGAGGGAACTTCCGCGATGGGTACGGATACACCGCTTGCAGCATTGTCCGGAAACCGTGAACCGCTTTTTAACTACTTTAAGCAGTTGTTCGCACAGGTAACCAACCCGCCAATCGATTCGATCCGTGAGGAAGTGGTCACATCCACGACCGTATACATCGGAGCGGCAGGAAACCTGCTCGAGGAGAAGCCGGAAAACTGTAAAGTACTTCGTATCAACAATCCGATCCTGACCAACACGGATCTGATGAAGATCCGCAGCATGAAGGTGGACGGATTCAAGGTTGAGACGATTTCAATCGTATATTATAAGAACACAAGCCTGGAAAAAGCCGTAGAGCGTCTGTACATCGAAGCGGACCGTGCGTACCGTGACGGAGCAAACGTGCTGATTCTCTCCGACAGAGGTGTGGATGAAAACCATGTTGCCATTCCTTCACTTTTGGCAGTATCGGCTTTGCAGCAGTATCTGGTTAAGACCAAGAAGCGTACTTCGCTTTCCATGATCCTTGAGTCCGGCGAGCCTCGTGAGGTTCACCACTTTGCAACACTGCTCGGCTTTGGTGCGAGTGCGATCAACCCGTATCTGGCACAGGATACCGTAAAGCAGCTTGTTGATGAGCATATGCTTGATAAGGATTATTACGCAGCCATCGATGATTACAACCATGCGATCATCAGCGGTATCGTAAAGATCGCAGCAAAGATGGGAATTTCCACGATCCAGTCTTATCAGGGATCCAAGATCTTCGAGGCAATCGGTATTGATAAAGAAGTCATCGATAAGTATTTCACCAACACGGTCAGCCGTATCGGTGGAATTACGATCAAAGATATTGAAAATGATGTGAACACCCTGCATTCCGCAGCGTACGATCCGCTCGGACTTGAGACGGATGTAACGCTTGACAGCAAGGGACGTCACAAGATGAGAAGCGGTGCAGACGCGCATCTGTACAATCCGGCTACGATCCATCTGCTGCAGCAGTCTACACAGCGCGGTGATTATGAGCTGTTCAAACAGTATACCAATCTTGTGGATGAGGAGCAGAAGCACACGAATCTGCGTGGACTGATGGATTTCAATTATCCGAAGAAAGGCGTTAAGCTTGAGGAAGTCGAGAGTGTTGATTCGATCGTAACGCGTTTTAAGACCGGTGCAATGTCTTACGGTTCGATTTCAAAGGAAGCGCATGAGACCCTTGCGATCGCGATGAACCATCTGCACGGCAAGTCCAACACCGGTGAAGGCGGTGAGGATAAGGATCGTCTGACGGTTGGCTTGGACGGCAAGAACCGTTGTTCAGCGATCAAGCAGGTTGCATCCGGACGATTCGGTGTGACAAGCCGCTACCTGACAAGTGCGCAGGAAATCCAGATTAAGATGGCACAGGGAGCAAAACCTGGAGAAGGCGGACACCTTCCGGGCAAGAAGGTATATCCGTGGATCGCTAAGACAAGACTTTCCACACCGGGTGTATCACTGATCTCGCCGCCACCACACCACGATATCTATTCAATCGAGGATCTGGAACAGTTAATTTTCGATTTAAAAAATGCAAACCGTGACGCAAGAATCTCGGTTAAGCTTGTATCAGAGGCCGGTGTCGGAACCGTCGCTGCCGGTGTCGCAAAGGCCGGTGCGCAGGTAGTCCTGATCTCCGGATATGACGGAGGAACCGGTGCTGCTCCAAGCAGTTCCATCCATAATGCCGGACTTCCTTGGGAACTCGGACTGGCTGAGACACACCAGACACTGATCATGAATGGACTTCGTAACAAGGTTCGCATCGAGACAGATGGTAAGCTGATGAGCGGTAAAGATGTAGCCATCGCAGCCTGCCTTGGCGCAGAGGAGTACGGTTTTGCAACCGCTCCGCTCGTAACCATGGGATGCGTGATGATGCGTGTATGTAACCTCGATACCTGTCCGGCAGGTATTGCAACTCAGAATCCGGAGCTTCGCAAGCGTTTTGCAGGAAAGCCGGAGTATGTTGAGAACTTCATGCGTTTTATCGCTGAGGAACTTCGTGAGTACATGGCCAAGCTTGGCTGCCGTACGGTGGACGAACTGGTCGGAAGAAGCGATCTGTTAAAGGTTCGCGAGGATTTGTCGGAAAGAGAGTCAAAATTAAATCTTGATAATATTTTAAACAACCCGTTTGCGGGAACAAAGCAGAAGGTAATCTTTGATCCGAAACAGGTTTACGACTTCGAGCTGGATAAGACAAAGGATATGAATGTGCTGATGAAGCAGTTGATGCCGGCTTTGGAGAAGAAGCAGAAGAGAATGATCGATACGGAAGTAACAAACGTAAACCGTTCACTCGGTACGATCTTCGGTTCCGAGATCACAAAGGCATACGACGATACGCTTGAGGATGATACCTTTATCGTGAAGTGTAACGGTGCCGGAGGACAGAGTTTCGGTGCTTTTATCCCGAAGGGACTGACACTTGAACTGGTCGGAGATTCCAACGATTACTTCGGAAAAGGCTTGTCCGGTGGTAAACTGATCGTTTATCCGCCGACAGGAGTTACTTATAAGAAGGATGAGAATATCATCATCGGTAACGTTGCTTTGTACGGTGCGACAAGCGGTAAGGCATTTATCAACGGTGTTGCAGGCGAGCGTTTCTGTGTCCGTAACTCAGGTGCCACAGCGGTTGTCGAGGGTGTCGGCGATCACGGATGCGAATACATGACCGGTGGCCGTGTCGTTATCCTCGGTAAAACTGGAAAGAACTTTGCAGCCGGAATGAGCGGTGGTATCGCCTACGTTCTCGATGAGGACAACGATCTGTACATGCGCACGAACAAGTCGATGGTATTTACAGAGGAAGTTACGAATAAATACGATGTCTTGGAACTTAAGGAAATGATCAAGGAGCATGTAACACTGACGAACTCTGAAAAGGGTAAGGAAGTGCTTGACAACTTCAGTGAGTATCTGCCGAAGTTCAAGAAAGTCATTCCATACGATTACAACCGTATGCAGATGGCAATCGTGCAGATGGAAGAAAAAGGTCTGAATGCGGAACAGGCACAGATTGAGGCTTTTTACGCCAGCACGAGAGCATAAGGAGGGAAGAATACGATGGGAAAGCCAACAGGATTTTTAGAATATGAGAGAACCGAAGCACGTTCGGTGGAACCAAAGGAACGAATCAAGAATTTTAACGAGTTCCATATCTTCCTTTCCAAGGAAAAGCAGCAGGAGCAGGCGGCACGCTGTATGGATTGCGGCGTTCCGTTCTGTCAGTCGGGTATGACGATCGCCGGAATGACTTCCGGATGTCCGCTTCACAACCTTGTTCCGGAGTGGAACGATCTGGTTTATTCCGGAAATTGGCAGCAGGCATACAACCGGCTTCACAAGACGAACAACTTCCCGGAGTTTACCTCCCGCGTTTGTCCGGCTCTCTGTGAAAAAGCGTGCACCTGCGGTCACTGGGGCAATCCGGTAACCGTTCGCGACAACGAGCATGGTGTTATTGAGACCGCATATAAAATGGGCTATGCAGCACCGCATATCCCGAAGGTTCATACCGGTAAGAAGGTAGCAATCATCGGCTCCGGCCCTTCAGGACTGGCTGCAGCCGATCAGCTGAATCAGAGAGGACACGAGGTTACGGTCTATGAGCGTGACGACCGTGTCGGCGGCCTTCTGATGTACGGTATTCCGAATATGAAGCTTGAGAAGCAGATCATTGACCGCAAGATCAATGTGATGAAAGCGGAAGGTGTCAAGTTCATCACAAGCTGCAATGTCGGCGTGGATGTGAAAGCTGCAGATCTCATGAAACAGTATGACCGCGTGATCCTTTGCTGTGGAGCAAAGCATCCGAGAGACATTAAGGCAAAAGGCAGAGAGGCGGAGGGAATCTACTTTGCAGTCGATTATCTCTCCCGCACGACAAAGAGCCTTCTGGATTCAAACTTTAAAGATAATAAATATGTTTCCGCAAAAGGCAAACATGTTGTGATCATCGGTGGCGGTGATACCGGAAACGACTGTGTCGGAACTGCAATCCGTCAGGGCGCAAAATCCGTCACACAGCTTGAGATGATGCCGTGTCCGCCAACCGAGCGTGCGGCAAACAACCCTTGGCCGGAGTGGCCGAAGGTTTTAAAGACCGATTACGGTCAGGAAGAAGCCATCGCATGCTTTGGATGTGATCCGAGAATCTATCAGACAACCGTAAAAGAATTCCATAAGGATAAGAACGGAAAGTTAAACGGTGTCACGATCGTAAGCCTTGAGAGCAAGGTGGACGAGGCAACCGGACGCAGAAGCATGGTGGAAGTTGCCGGAACCGAGAAGAAGATCCCGGCAGAGCTTGTTCTGATCGCAGCAGGATTCCTCGGAACCGAGGATTATATCGCCAAGGCCTTCAGTGTGGAACTCAACCAGAGAACCAACGTTGCCACAGAGGAAGGACATTACGCAACAAACGTTAAGAACGTTTTTACCGCAGGCGATATGCACCGCGGACAGTCTCTTGTTGTGTGGGCAATCCGCGAGGGAAGAGAAGTGGCACATGAGGTGGATGAGAGCCTGATGGGATATTCGTATCTCTCCATCCAGTAGGTGGCAAATCCGGTGTCTGTATGTTGAAAATCAAAATCTATGTCGCCAAAAATTTGCCCCATAGTAGATATGAAAAAATTGACGCGCGGTGTTATTTTACAAGTAAGTGTAAGATTTCGCCGCGCGTGATTTTTTATGGTTAAGCACGAAATAGGATCATTTTATGTTTCAGGTCGTTTTTAGTCCTACTATGTGACA
>CAKRKX010000049.1 GCA_934358675.1 uncultured Agathobacter sp.
GTCCTGCTCCATGCTCCCAGAAGTTGTCGCACTCTCCGGTCTCCGGATCACGGTAAAAGCGTGTGATGCGGTCGCCCGGCACACCGACTTCCTTTGTCCAGATATCGTAAGCTTCATCATCCTCTCCGTAGATGGAAGGATACAGACGATCCTTCTCCAGTCCGAGAACTTCCGTTAAGAATTCCCATGACCAAGCGATCGCCTCATGTTTAAAATAATCACCGAATGAGAAGTTACCAAGCATCTCGAAAAATGTAAGGTGACGGGCTGTCTTACCTACATTCTCGATATCACCGGTACGCACACACTTCTGACATGTCGTCACACGTCTTCTCGGTGGAATCTCCTGTCCTGTAAAATATGGCTTCAGCGGTGCCATTCCCGCATTGATCAGTAATAAGCTGTTATCATTGTGCGGTACTAATGAAAAGCTTTTCATTGCAAGATGTCCCTTGCTCTCGAAAAAGTTCAGATACATCCGGCGCAACTCATTTACGCCATAATTCTTTTTCATTACCAATTCCTCCAAACCCGGCTCCTAGACCGATTGTTTATTATTTATTCTTTCTCTGTTGTCATCGAAGCATTCTTCGCATCCTTACGCTTGCGCAGACGCACGCCGACAAATCCCCCAAGTCCGCCAATTGCAGCCAATACAAGCATGATCAACAGATACTGTAAAATACACATGAAAAATTCACCCATATCATTACCTCCTAAACTACTATATTATAAATGAACTATTGCTAAAATTCAATATCTAACCGTGCGTTACATCTCTCCAAACGGAAAAACCTGATTTTCCCGCTCGATCTCGATCAGTCGGTTTGCCATTCCAAGGTTCGTGATGCGCTTCTTGTAATCCTTGACGGCACTGTAATCCTGCCACATGTGCATCGGGAAAACAAACTCCGCATCGGTATTCTTAAGGAAGAAATCCAACCCGTTAAACTGGTACTCTCCGAGTCTCGGATCAGCCGGAACAAAGGCGATATTGATCGGTTTTCCGCTGAGTTTTCTTATCTCATGCTGATAGGAACGCTTCATCTTGCCATTGATCAGCTCGCCGACACCCTCCATCTTCCAGTCACTTAAATCTCCCGCATGGAACAGGCTGACACCGTTCGTTGTCACATAGAAAGCCACGCCCGCATCCGTCGACATCAGCGTGCGGATTTTCAGATCATCGATCTCATACTCCTTCTCCGGCGCAACGAACGTCACACGGTCACGCACCTTCGGGTCAATGCCATGCTTTTTTAAGAAATTCGGACTGATCCTTATATCTTTCGATAAGATGTAATGAATATTCTCATACTGCTCCGCCATGCGCAGGATATCCATATCAAAATGATCCTGATGCTTATGGCTCGCAAACATATAAATCTTCGTATCCGGCTCATACGTCGGAAGTTTGCCGGTAAACGTATAGCCGTTCACGCGGTCTCCGTTAAAATAATCAAAAATCAGTACCTTGTCATCCACTTCCACAAGAAAGCAGCTGTGATGTATAAAAATTATCTGCATGTTTTTCCAATCTCCTTTATCAAAGCGGTAACAAGTCCCTTAAACTTCGGTGCCGCAACATCCGCGGACTTCTGTACTTCCTCGTGCGATAACGGCTCCGGCGAGATTCCGCATGCCAGATTCGAGATACACGAGATGCCAACAATCTGCATGCCCATGTGGTTGGCAGCGACCGCCTCACACGCCGTACTCATACCGACCGCATCCGCGCCTAAGATACGCGCCATCGCAACTTCCTGCGGCGACTCGTACGCCGGTCCCGTAAATTGCAGATACGTTCCTTCTTTTAAATCAATACCAAGCTCACTTGCGCATTTTTGGGCAGCAAGGATCAGCTTGCGATCATAAATCTCGCTCATATCCGGAAAACGAGCTCCAAGCTCATCAATGTTTGGTCCAATCAGCGGCGAAGGCACAAAGCTTGCAATCTGCCCCGTAATGAGCATCAGATCACCCGCATGCATCCCCTGCTGGATGCCGCCAGCCGCATTCGTAAGGATCAGCGTCTTTGCGCCGAGCAGCTTCATCAACCGTGTCGGAAGCACCACATCCGTCATCGGATAGCCTTCATAATAATGCACGCGCCCCTGCATGCACACGACCGGCACATCATCCACATAACCGAAGATAAACCGTCCGGCATGTCCCGCAACCGTCGACACCGGAAAGCCCTCGATATCGTGATAGTCGATCGCTTTTTCCACGCGGATGCCCTCCGCGTAATCGCCAAGTCCCGAGCCGAGCACCAGTGCCACCTCCGGCACAAAATCCGTCTGTGCTCGCACGCTTGCATAACATTTTTGCAGCTTATCGTATACTTCGTTCATTCTATCCCTCTCCTTATCACCGGAATTTTTGTTCCGGCGCATCACTGCTTTTATTATAACAGAAACCGCCTCAAAATCCAACGAAGATATCGGTCGAATCAGTCACATCCACGACACTTGTGGAGACTGGATTTGTCGCGCTACAGATTTAACTCACGCACTGTCTTACGGTAAATGTAAATAAAGTAGATGACCTCCGGAATGCCCGTGATCAGCCACGATACCCCATACAACAGGTAGATGGATATCGTTGTTCCAAATGCCGCAAACACAGTATAAATCCAGACAATACGGAATACACACGAACCGAGGATCATAATGATTGTCGGGATAACCGTTTTGCCGAGCGCACGCGTAGCTGCGGTCGTACAATCCATCGGTGCAGACAGCCAATAACACAGCCCCATGATCACAAGTCGGTCCATTCCCGCCGCAATCACATCCTTCTCATTTGCAAAAAGCCCGAGGAACTGATGACCGAATATCACAAGAAGAAGTCCCACAACGACAGCGATCAGTGTTGAATACAACAGACTGATCAGATAGCTTTTCATTACCCGATCCTTATTTCTCGCACCGAGGTTCTGTCCCATAAAAGTACCGCACACCGTATAAAAAGCCGCCATAACATCATATACAAGATTATCCGCATTCATCGCCGCCGAATTACCTGCAACGACCGTGGCACTGAACGAATTGACACCGCTTTGTACAAACAGATTTGCCACACTGTAAATCATATACTGAAACGCAGACGGAATACCAATCTGCAGGATACGTTCTGCCTTCTTGGTTGCCAGACGCATCTCACTCCACCGGAGCCGGTAGATCTCATGACTGCGGAACAGATCCTTTACGATCAGAAATGCAGACACATACTGTGAGATCGCAGATGCCGCTGCCACACCCCGGACATCTATCTTTAAAACAATCACAAAAAACAGATTCAGGATCACATTGAGTATGCCTGCGATCGTAAGATACAGCAGCGGTTTCTTCGTATTACCGCCCGCACTGAATACGGCATTGCCGAAATTGTAGAGGGACAACGCCGGCATTCCCAAAAAGTAAATATGCAGATATGCCACTGCCCCATTGATCAGTTCCTCTTTCGTATTCAGAAGCTGCAGGATATGCCTTGCAAACACCATCCCAACGGTCAGAAGCATAAGTCCCGCGATCAGGCTGATGATTGCAGCCGAATGCACCGTCTCCGAAACATCCTTCTTCGACTTGGATCCGATTGCGAGAGCCGTCAATACATTGATTCCTCCCGCCAGGCCAATTGGTACCGCAAGAAAAAGCGTCAGGAGGATGGAGGTCGATCCTACCGCCCCAAGCGCATACGCCCCCGCGAACTTGCCGACCACCGCCACATCCGAAATATTAAATAAGACCTGCAGCAAATTGGACAGCATAAGTGGAAGGCTTAAAAACAGGATCTGTTTTGAAAGCCTTCCAACCGTTAAATCATTACTTTTGTTATTCATTTAAATTCACCCTTAGTTTTTGTCGATTTTATCATCATATACCCAATTGGAAGCATAAACAAGTATTCCGGACAAAATTTCTTTTCAAATTTCAATCGGCATGATAGAATTATAAATACGTTTTGCAATCCGTCATTTTGAAAGGTTTATGATGAAATGCAGACACATGAATTACAACAAACATTCCCATAAATAAAAAGAGGTAAATATGAGTGTATTAAATGTTGAACACCTAAGCCACGGATTCGGTGACCGCGCCATCTTAAAGGATGTTACCTTCCGCCTGTTAAAAGGCGAGCACGTCGGCTTCGTCGGTGCAAACGGCGAAGGAAAATCCACGTTTATGAATATTATCACGGGACACTTACAACCGGATGAGGGCAAGATCGAGTGGGCGAAAAACATCCATGTCGGCTATCTTGACCAACACGCAGTCCTAGAGAAGGGACAGACGATCTACGATGTATTAAAAGCGGCGTTCGCTTCGCTTTTTGCATTGGAAGAAAAAATGAATACGATCTGCGATCACATGGGCGATGCCTCACCGGAGGAACTCGATTCCATGATGGCAGAACTCGGCGAGATCCAGGACACGCTCGACTCCCACGATTTCTATATTATTGACACGAAGATCGAGGAAGTTGCCCGTGCACTGGGGCTGACCGATATCGGACTGGAGCGCGATGTCACGGAACTCAGCGGAGGCCAGCGTACCAAAGTGCTCCTCGGAAAGCTTCTTCTCGAGAAACCGGATATCCTGCTCCTCGATGAACCGACGAACTATCTGGATGAGTCGCACATCGAATGGCTGAAACGCTACTTAAATGATTACGAGAATGCATTCATCCTGATCTCCCACGACATTCCGTTTCTCAACAGTGTCATCAACCTGATCTATCACATTGACAACGGAGAACTCACACGCTACGTCGGAAACTACGATGATTTCATGCGTGTGTACGAAGTGAAAAAGGCGCAGCTTGAGGCCGCCTACAAAAAACAGCAGCAGGAAATCAGCGAGTTAAAAGACTTCGTTGCCCGCAACAAGGCAAGGGTTGCCACAAGAAATATGGCTATGTCCCGCCAGAAAAAGTTAGATAAGATGGATGTGATCGAACTTGCCGCCGACAAGCCGAAGCCGGAATTCCAGTTCCTTGAAGCACGCACACCGTCAAAGTTTCTTTTTGAAACCAAGGATCTTGTGATCGGCTACGACGAACCGCTCTCCCGCCCGCTCAACCTTGTCATGGAGCGCGGTCAGAAGATTGCAATGATCGGTGCCAACGGAATCGGAAAGACAACACTTTTAAAAAGCATTATGGGCTACATCAAACCGTACTCCGGAAGCTCGCACCTTGGAGATTATCTGTATCCGGGCTATTTTGAGCAGGAGAAAAAATACGAGACAAACATTACCTGTATTGAGGAAATCTGGGATGAATTTCCATCCATGAATCAGTATGAAGTGCGCTCCGCCTTAGCCAAATGCGGACTGATGACCAAACATATCGAAAGCCTGATGAAAGTACTAAGCGGTGGCGAGCAGGCGAAGGTACGTCTCTGCAAACTGATCAACCGCGAGACCAATCTTCTTCTTCTCGACGAGCCGACGAACCATCTGGACGTCGATGCCAAAGAAGAATTGAAACGCGCGCTGATCGCATACAAGGGAAGTATCCTTTTGATCTGTCACGAGCCGGAATTCTACGAAGACATCGTAACCGATATCTGGAATTGCGAAGAATGGACAACCAGGGCACTCTAAAGTGCCCGGGTTGTCCATTTTCTTTTTTCCCTTTAGAATAAATTGACTTAAGATCTCTTTCGTCATTGTATACGGATAATTTTTCATCTTCGCAGGTACTTACCATATTCGCATAGGAAGATGTCTTTAAGTATCCCGCATCCATTTTACAGTGTAGCCAGCAGTTCCTCGATCTGTAACTGCGATGCGGCAACCGATCCCTGAATCATCTTATCGCTTCCTCCGCCTCTTGCAGACAGCTTCTCGCGAAGCGCCGCAGCAATCGCGCGGCAATCCTTGTTTCTGCTTCCGACAATAAACTGATAACCGTTCTCATCGTCTCCGACAAATACCGCACTGATCCCTGCGAACTTCTCCACCAGGCCGTTTACAACATTGCGCACGACCGGAGTCTCAAGATCCGACTCAAACAGGATCGCATTCTCGGAATCCTCCGGTATCGCAGACACCCTGTATTCCATCAGTTCCTGCTTTGCTGTGGCAAGCTGATTTTTCATCGTCTGGTTTGCATTTTTCAATTTCACAACGTTTTCAACGATTGCTTCCTGATTCGTGCTGAACTGCGCCATCAGTTCCGTAATGATATCCGCTTTCTGGCGGAATGCCTCAAGTGCACGGAATCCGCAGAGAATACTGACTCTCACACCGCCCTTGTAGCTTTGCACATTCATGACTTTGAGCATGCCGATCTCGCCGGTTCTTCTCACGTGCGGCGCACAGCAGGCGCACACGTCGTATCCCGGAATGGTCACGATTCGAACCTGTCCCTCAATCTCAATCTTGCTGCGGTATTCAAGTGTCTTTAACTCTTCCTTTGTCGGGAAGTTGACTTCCACCGGAATATTCTCTATGATTGCCTGATTTACCGCCGTCTCGATCTCTGCAATCTCTTCCGCAGAGATCACACCGTTAAAATCCATCGTCACGATCGAATCGCTCAGATGAAATCCGACATTGTCATATCCGAACCGGTTATGTACGATTCCGGAGAAAATATGCTCTCCGCTGTGCTGCTGCATGTTATAGAAACGATGCTGCCAGTCCACAACGCCTTTTACCGTTGCACCGACCGTAAGTGGCGCAACAAGCGTGTGTGTGATCACCTCGTCTTTGATCTGCACATCGAGAGCCTCGACTCCGTCGATCGTTCCCATATCCGGACTCTGTCCACCCTCTTCCGGGAAGAAAAGCGTCTGATCCAGCCATACCTGATAGACCTTGCCGTCCTTCTTTTCGACTTCCTCACAGGCAATTACCTCTGCCTCGAACTCTGTCTTATATGCGTCCTCATCATACAGACGAATTGTTTGATTCACTTCCATTGTATTTCCTCTTTTCCGCAACGCTGCCTGTCGCTCTTTCAACTGTTATTTTCCGATAATTTCCGCCACATCAACAAACTGATACGGCGTCTGCTGGTAAACATAATAATTGATCCAGTTCGCATACATAATGTTTCCGTGCGATCTCCACTGCAGCATCGGGCGCTGCGACGGATCATCATCCGGATAATAGTTGCACGGCAGATCGATCGGCAGACCTTTCGCAGTATCGCGCTTGTACTCACCGTCAAGTGTCATACGGTCATACTCCGGATGTCCCATCACGAAGATCTGGCTTCCGTCCTGATTCATCAGGAGGAAAACGCCTGCTTCTTCGGATTCCGCAAGGATCGTCAATTCCTCGTGCTCTAAGATATCCCCCTTACGGATTTCCGTATGGCGGGAATGTGGCGCGTAAAAGTAATCGTCAAAACCGCGCACAAGCGGGATCTTACGGTTCATCACCTTGTGGCGGAACACACCGAACATCTTCTTATCCAGAATATGTTTTGGAATACCGTAATGATAATACAGACCGGCCTGTGCACCCCAGCACAGATGCAGCGTGGAAGTGACATGCGTCTTCGACCACTCCATGATCTCACAGATCTCCGGCCAGTAATCAACCTCCTCGTACTCCATCAGCTCGACCGGTGCCCCGGTGATGATCAGACCATCAAAATACTGCTTTTTGATTTCCGCAAAGGTCTGATAGAACTTGTTAAGATGACTCTTCGAGGTGTGCGTTGACGCGTGCGAAGCCGGCGTCAGAAACGACACATCCACCTGCAGCGGTGTATTTGACAGGGAACGCAGAATCTGCAGCTCCGTGTCCTCCTTCAAAGGCATCAGATTGACAATAACGATATTGATCGGACGAATATCCTGATGCATGGCACGATTTTCGTCCATAACAAATATATTTTCTCTCTCAAGGATCTCCTTTGCAGGCAGATCACTCTGTGTTCTGATTGGCATAACTATTCTTCCTCACTTTCCGACCGCTTCTACGATCGAACAAATTGTTCCACGAACGCATCCTCCGACAGGATCGGCACTCCAAGATCCTTCGCCTTGCGGTTCTTCGAAGAATTCGACTCCACATCGTTGTTGACCAGATAGCTGGTTTTGCCGGATACGCTTCCGGCAACTTTGCCACCCTGACTCTCCACATAGGCTTTAAACTCGTCACGGTTCTTGAAATGATGCACATCTCCCGTGATCACAAATGTCAGTCCCGCACATAAGCCTTCCGATGTATCCTGCGGCTTCACGTCCTCGATTTCCAGTTCCTTAAGCAGATTGGAAAGCGACATTCGATTGTGCTCGTTTCCGTACCATTTCAAGATGGAGTTGGATCGCTCTGCACCGATACCCTCGATGTCCTCAAATCCTTCCCCGTCCTGCATCCTCCGGACAAAAGCGTCAAATCCGATCGTGCGCACGATCTTCTTGGCAGCGTCCGTTCCAATCAACGGAATGCACAGTGCGAAAATAAAGTTAACCGGGTGAACCTTTCGGCTTTTTTCAATGGATTTATCCATGTTGTTGACCGACTTCTCGCCGAATCCTTCCATCCGGCTGATCACATCGAAATGTTCCCGCAGATGATAGATGTCTGCGAACGCATGAATATAGCCCTCATTGATAAATTTCAGCATCGTCTGAATGGATAAGCCATCGATATCCATACCCCATTTGCTGACAAAACGCGTAAATTTCTTAACATTCTTTGCCGTGCAGTCCGGATTTGTGCAGTGCAGTGTCTTTGTTCCGCTGTTCCTGCTGATGCGAATCTCCGTCGGTGCATGGCAGACCGGACACTCCTTCGGGATCTCAACCTCTCCCACCGCATCCTTGACCGCAATACATTTCGGAATGATCTTGTTTGCCTTGATCACTTCGAGCGTACACTCTTTTCCGAGTCCCAATCGCTCGATCTCACTGATATTGCAAAGCGATGCACGGCTGACCGTTGTTCCCTCGATCTGTACCGGCTCAAACACTGCAACCGGAGAGATCGTCGATACCGCACACGACCATTCGATATAAGAAAGCTTTGACTCAACCGACTCATCCTGCCACTTGAACGCAAATCCCGCGCGTGTTGCATGATGTCCGGTCACACTTCCGGACGCCGCATATTCCGTATCATCGTAGCAGATGACAAGTCCGTCCACCGGAATATCCATCTGACCACTCTCAACGCGCTTCGTCCAGCGGTTGATCACTTCCGGAAGATGTGCGGCATCCGTTGCTTCTCGATCCACCACATCAAAGCCGAGCTCTGCCAGATAATCCATTCTCCCGCCCCACGAAACCATCGGATCATCCATATGCACGAGCATAAACGCGTGAAAACACACATGGCGTTCCTTCACTTCCGCAGGATCATCGAGATTTAAGGTTCCCGATGCAAGGTTACGCGGATTCGCATATTTCTCGTCGTCATCCTCGATCGTATCGTTGATCATGGCAAAGTCTGTATAAGAGATCGCCGCCTCGCCGCGCACAACCATATGCCCCTTATATGCGATCTTCTGCGGGAATCCGCTGATCGCGCCTTTTAAAAACGTGATATTCGTGCCGATCGTTCCGTTGCCTCGCGTGAGGATCTTCGTAAGCTTACCGTCATCATAGGTCAGCACAAGCGTCAGACCATCCAGTTTCCAGGAAAGCCAGATTGGACGATCTCCAGCCCACGCCTGAAGCTCCTCGATCTGCTTTGTCTTGGCAAGTGAGAGTGCCGGATACTCATGTTCTTCTTTCTCTCCACTTGCATCTTCCTCATAGCCGGCTCTCTGTGTCGGACTCTCCGCAAGCACATAACCGGTCTCCTTCTCCAAAACCGTCAGCTCATCAAACATCGCATCCCACTCATAGTTGGACATGATCTCATCCTGTCCGTTGTAGTAGACTGCCGATGCCTTATTCAGTTGTTCAACCAGCTCTTCAATCCGTTTCTTTTTGTCTTCCATTTCTGTTCTCTCGATCTATATTTTTGTTCACGACCGTAAATGTGCCGTGCTGTGTCGGTCGTGTTGTTCTTTCTTTTTTACAGTTCGTTTGGTCTGTGCGATACGTTCCTGTTCTGCGTCCCGCATTTTTCGCACGATCCGAATCTCCGTTCCATGTGCGATGTTCCTTCGTCGGTCGGTTCGGACGTTCGTCATATGGACGCTTTCCCGCTTCGGCGCGCACCGGCTGATTGCTTGACGACGCAATCAGTTCTGTCAGACGCTTATACTCCTCCGGTGTCACATCACGATACTTTCCCGGCTCTAAATCACCGAGTTCAATATTCATAACCCGCACACGCACCAGTTTCTGCACACGGTATCCAAAATATTCACACATACGTCGAATCTGACGATTCAGTCCCTGCGTCAGAACAATACGAAGCTGCCGCTTGCCGATCTGCTGTACACGGCATTTTCTGGTCGTTGTATTCAGTTCCACAAGAGGAACACCATTGGCAAGACCATGCACAAAGGCCTCCGTCACCGGCTTATTGACCGTTACGATATATTCCTTCTCATGCATATTCCCGGAGCGCATCATCTTGTTGACAATCTCTCCGTTATTGGTCAGAAGAAGCAGACCTTCCGAATCCTTATCGAGTCTTCCAATCGGATAAATACGTTTCGGATAGTTAATATAATCGATCACATTATTTTTTTCCCGCTTCTCGGCAGTACAGACGATTCCCACCGGCTTATGGAAAGCGATCAGGATCATCTCCTCTTCCTTGGAAACAACCTGTCCGTTAAAACATACTTTCTGTCCGGACACCACCTTGTCGCCCATCTGCGCAACACGTCCGTCGATCGTCACATTGCCGGCCTCGATCTGCCGGTCCGCTTCCCTGCGGGAACACACGCCCGCCTCACTTAAAAACTTATTAATTCTGACTTCCACTTACATATCCTCACGTGCAAAAAACGCGGAGACTGTCACAGCCTCCGCCATTTTTATTTTACATCTTTTAACAGATCACTCTTGATATATCCTGTCTGTCCCTGGAACTTAACCTTCGTCCATTCTCCGGAAGTTCCGAGCTTCTTGAGTTTCACACCGATGTCCACTCTTCCGAGGATTTCCGCATCCGTGCTCGCCTTGGCACGCACATTACAGATATCCTTTGTCTTTACCTTACCGGTATCTTTCTTTGAAGAATCATCTTTCTTTGAAGAATCATCTTTCTTTGTATCCTCGGTCTTGGTATCGCTTGTATCGGAATCATCTTTCTGTGTGTCTTCCGGTTTGGAGTCATCCTTCTTTACATCCTCTGTCGACTGCGTATCCTGTGTCGACTGTGTCGTATTGTCAATCTGCGTTCCAGACTGTGTATTATCGGTCTGCGTATTGGCAACCGCCTCTCTCCAGTTTGAAATCACTGCGCGAAGCGTTCCGCCAAGCATATTGGCAAGCTTGTCGTCACTTGATACAGCTTCGTCATATCTGGTCTGTACCTGACTCTGCAAAGCCTTCACATCATCAGACTTCTCATAACTTAACACGAGCGCATATAAGTTGGCATCCAGACTATCTTCAAGGAATGTAAAGTTGTATGCCGAATATGCATTGTTGATATACAGATTACCCTTGCCGTCCCGCTCCACATAGAAGAAATCCATTCCCGGAACCGGTGTATCGATCTCGTAGAACTTCAGATCATACACTGCGGAAACCAGATAAGAATCATCATTTGCTCCCGGCATTGAGTAACAGGTAATATTTTCATATTTCTCGTAATAGTCCGACAGGGCGCCGATGTAACTCTTCTCATTATCTGACAGTGGAGAAACAAATCCTTCCATTGTCTCAGTATCACCGGCTGCGTAAGCCGTATAATAATTCGTAATCACATCCACAAGTTCCTGCGAAGCATTCTTCTCAAGCTTGCCGCTTAATTTGTATTCGGTTGCCGGCTGCGTGGAATCGATCTGTGTTCCACTCTGTGTATCGCCTGTATTTGATTTCGGTCCGGTGCATTTGACAAGTACCAGAACAAAAACGATAAACAAGACAGCGGCGATAATATATCGTTTATATTTATTCAAAAAATCGTTTTGCATTTAATCTCCTCCAAATTCAAATCAAACCTTGAGGGGCGATAAGAAATCATCAAAAGTTTGGGCGATAAGGGATCCTCCCAGCTTCGCTGGGTTTTCTCTTACCTTGAGCGATAAGAAATCTCCCCAGCTGCGCTGGGTTTTCTCTTACCTTGAGCGATAAGAAATCTCCCCAGCTTCGCTGCTTTTTCTCTTTTCATGGGCGATAAGGGATCCTCCCAGCTTCGCTGGGTCCCTCCTTATCACATGCAATAATGCACCCGGCGGGAATCGAACCCGCATCTCAGGAGTCGGAGTCCTACGTTCTATCCATTATACTACGGCTGCATAGAGGCAGAAACAATCTGCCGATCGCGCATCTGCGCGTTTTTAAATATAACATACCTGACAATGTTCGTCAACAACGGTTGATACTCTTGTGCAGAATGCCAAGTGCCTGTTCCAGTTCCCCCATCGGAAGCTGCCCCGGTGCGCTCGCCTGCTCGCCGGCACCGAATGTGACACAGGATCCGAAAAATTCTCCCGCCACACGCGAGATTGCTCCCTGCGCCCCCATGGACATTGTGATCAGTGCCTTATCCGGATACTTCTCGTGAAATGCGTTCGTCTCCTCCAGCAGATCCAGCACATCCTGCATCGAATGGGGCATAACCGCAAGCTTGACCACATCCGCACCGCTCTCTCTGATCTGTTCAAGGAGCATCCGTATAACGCCGCGCTCCGGTGTCTGCTCAAAATCATGGTGCGAAGCGATCACATGCACGCCCATCTCCTGAAGACTGCGGATCTCTTTCTGCGGTCTGGCGGCTTCAAAATATTCCAGATCCACAAAATCAACAACATCCGTCTCCGCTGCCGCCTGATGGATATCATAAATTTCATCCGGCTCAAGCGCCATAAGTCCGCCCTGATTCTTCGAGCGGAATGTATATACTAAAATTGTATCCTGAACGATCGGTTTTAATTCATGGAGCACCTCACGAATTGCATTCACACTGCGCGCCTGTTCAAATGCATCCACTCTCCATTCGATCATATCCACATGAAGCCACGCCAGGCGTTTGGCTTCTTTTATAATCGCCTCTTTATTCGTTTCCACAATCGGCACACATACAAGCGGCTTCCCTTTACCGAGTACACGTCCCTTAATACAAAGCAGATTCTCCATTTTGTTCCTCCCGCTATAAACGCTCGTCCGCATCAATATCTGTTCCTTTTCCTATTTCCCGCGAACTAATGTAAATTATAACAGTTATATGCATAAAAATAAAGGAAATACTGCGACAAAATTGACATTTCAGGCTTTTTCGATTAATATAACCAAGTGTATAAATATACTACAATTTGAAGATACAAGGAGTACAAAATGAGTTTTACATTTTTAAATCAATTACCGACTCCGGACGAAATCAAGCGTGATTACCCGCTTGCCCCGGAATTAAAAGAGTTAAAAAAGCAGCGTGATGCCATGATTTCCGATGTAATCACCGGCAAAGATTCACGTTTTCTTGTTATCATCGGTCCATGCTCTGCTGACAACGAAGATTCCGTATGTGATTATGTAAGTCGTCTGACAAAGATTCAGGAAGATGTCAAGGATCAGCTGATCATCATTCCTCGTGTCTATACCAACAAGCCACGTACAACCGGTGAAGGTTACAAAGGTATCGCTTCCCAGCCGGATCCGGAGAAGGCTCCTGATATGGTTGAGGGACTGATCGCCATGCGTAAAATGCATATTCGTGCGATCGAAGAAAGCGGACTCACCTGCGCGGACGAGATGCTTTACCCGGAGAACTGGGGATACGTTGAAGATCTTCTCTCCTACGTTGCCATCGGTGCCCGTTCCGTCGAGGATCAGCAGCATCGTCTGACCGTCAGTGGCTTCGATGTAGCATCCGGTATGAAGAACCCGACCAGCGGCGACTTCTCCGTTATGTTAAACTCTGTATATGCAGCTCAGCATCCGCATCATTTCGTATACCGCGGATACGAAGTAAAGACATCCGGAAACCCACTCACACATGTGGTTCTTCGCGGAGCAGTCAGCAAACACGGTAATACGGTACAGAATTATCATTACGAGGATCTCATCCGTCTTCATGAAATGTACGAAAAAATGGATGTTGTAAACCCTGCCGCTATCATTGACACAAACCATTCGAATTCCGGCAAAAAATTCAAAGAACAGATCCGTATCGCCAAGGAAGTCATGCACAATCGCCAGATTTCTTCCGATATTCGCAGCTTAGTCAAAGGACTTATGATTGAAAGCTATATCGAAGAAGGCAGCCAGCCAATCGGCGAGCATGTATATGGTAAATCCATCACAGATCCTTGTCTCGGATGGGAAGATTCCAAGAAACTGATCTATGAAATTGCTGAGGCAAACGCAAAATAATAGAACGAAATAGTTTTCGCACAAAACGAGTCAAATAATGCCAACTTAATACAATTAAGTGTTGAGTTTCGTACCTCTCTATGCTACACTTTAATCAAGAAAATTTCATCGAAGCAAGAGGGGGGATACAATGAATCAGGACTATACAAAACCTATTATTGTTACGAATGACAATTTATCAGAGGGTGTCTATTTAGCAAGCGGTACCGGTTGTTATACCATTGACGCAACTATCATTAATCAGACTCCGGTTGAAAGTCGTAAGAATTATGTGATCCAGATCAGCGCAACCCATGCTGCGGATCATACTCGCCACGCGCAGACCTTGACAATTTCTTTCAATCAGCCTGTAACTTTTTCTTCTTGTGGTGTTGCCAACTTAATTAGTGGTGATGGCACAAATACTCTGGAGCTTTCCATGAGCTATACCCAGAACCCAACCGACCGAATTGGTTTTGGCGATTTAACGGTTGAATCCGCTGACGGATTAACTATTACTTCTGCTAAAATTACAGATTAAAAAAATGGATGATGCAATGTAAATTGCATCATCCATTTTTATTTCAATTATTTACTTTTCTTAACGGTAATCGTTCTTCCAAAAATACTTGATGCTTTATCTGCCAGCTTACGATAGTTAGACTGGTATTTCTTTTTATAATAAATCGTTATCGCATCTCCACCATTAGACTGTGGCGATGTAAAGGAAGGACACTTTCCTTTCAGTTTAATGCTCTTGATTGCAGATGCATCGATGAAAGCATATTTGCCGACTTTCTTTATCTTCGCCCCTAAATTAAGCGTCTTTAGGAATCTCGAATTTGCAAACGCATACTCCTGAATCGTTGTCGTTTTCGCATTTACCGTATAGGAAGCACTCTTCTTTGCCGGCGGATAAGCAACAAGTGTTGTCATCTTTGTGTTATACAAGACCCCATCCACCGATTTAAAATATGCATTCTCCGAATCAACCTCATACTCTTTCATCGCATAGATACCCGAATTGATAATCTTGCAGGAATTGATCACTCCTTTGATTTTCTTACAGTTCTTCGGGATCGTAATCTTCTCAATGGATATTGCGCCGGAAAAAACGCCCAGATCAAGCGTCTCTAGCTTTTCCGGAAGCTTAACGCTTTTCAAACTGCCACAATTATAAAAAAGCATAGATCCGAGCTCTGAAATATGATCCGGCAATTCAACATTTTCAAGACTTGTACAATGTGCAAATGCAATCGTACCGATGGATTCCAGATTTTTTCCGAAAGTAATCTCTTTTATCGGATCATATTCAAACGCAAAGCTTCCTATAGAGGTTACACTATCTGCGATCGTAACACTCTTAAGGCTATTACTCTTCTGAAATGTGCCCATTCCAACATAAGTCACGCCTTCACTGATAACAACCTTCTCAACTGCTCCATATCCAAGATTCGCAAATGGTGACTGCACACTAAGATAATCATACATCGGTCCCGTTCCGGATATCGTAAGTGTCTCTGTACTGCGATCCAGTTCCCAATACACATTCTCACCGCATTGCCCGGTTTTCTCCAACGCATAAGCATCGTCAACATTTAACGCAGCAAATAAGATCAGGAATGCCAATAGAAACAGACACTTGGACAATTTCTTCATGATAGTTCCCTGCATTTCATGTTCCTCCTCATGTATCTTTATTTTCTAACATTCTAACAAAAACAATATAATAAACAAAGATACTTAAAACATCTTCACATTTTTGTACATTAATTCAAGCATTTTGTACATTAATACAAAAGTGTAATCAGCTTTTGCATCAGCCACACCCCCGCAGTCGCCTCCGACACACAGCCAAAGACAAACACGATCACCAGTCCGAGTGTCGCGGCAATACGTCTCGGAACCGGATCACTGTGCTGGTAATACCGATGCCGGTCGCTTCGCAGCATCAGATACAGCACGATCAGATAGATGATGCCGTGCGGGATCCATGACAGTACAAAAAACAACAGCCCCATAATCCCCATATTGATCATACACGCAGCCAGAAATACCCCACCCGTAAAGCAGATGCCGCATCGAAGCACAAGCGGAATCACTTTACGCGCAGGCGTGTAGGAAAAAAACCACAGAAAAGCAAACAATTTTCCCCTCTCCCACAGGATGTCACCGAGCAGTGTCACCGTATCCAGCTTCGCATCAACAAATGACCGCATATGATATTCATTCAGGAATCCATAGGTCGTAAAATACTCATACCCGAAAAAGCACGCGCACAAAATTCCCGCAACAACAAAACAGACTCCGATCGTGATTTCTTTTCTCATATTCCATCCAGAAATTATCTTCTCTTAAGAATATGTCCTAGCCTCTCAATTTATTCCCATAAGCCATAATTGCGGCCACCGTCTTGGAATCTTCGATTTTGCCGGCATAGATCATCTCACACAGTTTGTCCAGCGTATAGATCTCAATGTCAATACTTTCCGCATCGTCAAGATGCTGCTCTCCGATCTTCTCCAGATCGGTTGCGAGATAAACATCCACATGTTCATCGCAGAACGCCACCGTCGTGCGCAGTGATAATAAAAACTCAACATTATGACTACGATATCCGGTTTCCTCCTCGAGTTCTCTTGTCGCACAGACCTTCGTATCTTCTGTCCGGGAATCTCTTGCCCCTGCCGGAATTTCAATCGTCTCTCTCTCCAAAGCATTCCGATACTGGCGCACCATAATGATTCTGCCATCCGGAAGCACCGGAAGGATTGCCGCAGCGCCCATGCGGTGCGATACAAAATCCCACTCTTCCTGCTTGCCGTTTGCAAATTCCATCGTATCTTTGTAGATATCCAGAATGGATCCTTTATACATCAGTTCTCTCTTTAAACGTTTCATTCTTTCTATCATAATTTCAGCACCTCTCCTTGGATTTTCCACACTATTAAAATATAGTATATCGAATCCAAACCATGTTAACAAGGTAAACATTAAAGATTCTTTCATTCCATCTTTTATCATTAAAACTTCACTACTTCCGGCTCATGTGTAAATGATGAGAATGTGGCTGTTGCATTCTTAAAATAGAATACCTCTGTATTTCCATCATCTGCAGAATACATCTTCTGTAATGAAGGATAAGCATCAAGCATAGACTGTCTTACCACTCTTCTGTCATCTTCTACAAGTTCTCCGGCTAAACGAAGCCACTCTCCATTTTTAAATGCGCAGATTTCCACCTTTGGATTTGCGTGAATCTGCTTTGAAACATCCTTTACTTTTCCAGTTTGAATATACAGCTTGCCTTCAAAAATATGTGCTGTTCCAAATGGTCTTACTCTTGGTTGATCACCTTCTACTGTTGCTAAATAATATGTTTCTGCTTCTTTTAAAAATTTAACTACTCGTTCCATGATGTAATCCTCCTGTGTCTTTTATTTATTAGTCTTTGT
>CAKRKX010000050.1 GCA_934358675.1 uncultured Agathobacter sp.
ATCAGGTTATGAAATCTATCTAATTCCGTCACGCCATCCAAAATCACACTGCCAATTTTTATACCTATTTATCCGGTGTCGTCCGCCTTAGAATATGAAAAAGCTAAGTCGTTCAACCAGAATTTGTTGATTGGATAAATTGTGAATTATTATAGTAATTATTGTGGTATATATGATATTATCTGTATTAGAGTTAGAAAATAAGGAGGACAAAACAATGCCATTTATTGATTCGAAAGTAACTGTAAAATTAACGGATGATAAGAAGGAGAGTATTAAGGCGCGTCTCGGACAGGCGGTAAGTCTTTTGCATAAGTCAGAAACCTATCTTATGGTGGGCTTCGAGGATGACTATGATCTGTACATGGGTGGAAACAAACTTGAAAAAGGCGCTTATGTATCGGTAAGTCTGTTTGGAAGTGCTTCTTCTTCGGACTATGAGAAGATGACCGGTGCAATCTGTGAAATCTTACAGGAAGAACTGGAAATTCCGGGTGATAAAGTTTATGTGACATATCACGGAGTGAACGACTGGGGATGGAACGGAAGTAACTTCTAATCAAGGTTCGAAAATGAGGAGAAACGTATGAAACTGTTGATCAAGCAGAGAGTATTTTCGTGGACAGACACATACGATGTGTATGATGAAGCCGGTAACCCAAAATATTTTGTGAAAGCGGAATTTTTTACATTGGGACATCGCATTCATGTGTATGACATGAATCAGAATGAGGCCGGTATGGTTAAAGAGCGGGTGTTTAAGCTGCTTCCGGTCTTTGATATTGAAATCGGAGGACAGGATTTTGGAACCGTACAAAAGGAATTTACGTTCTTCAAGCCAAAATATGATATCAACTATAACGGATGGAGATGCGAAGGCGATTTCTTGGCGTGGGATTATGATGTGTATTCCGGATGTAGTGTTGCGGTACACATTTCAAAAGAACTTCTGCATTGGGGAGATACGTATGTGATCGACATTGTTGATCCGGCAGATGAGATTATGGCACTTATGCTAACGATTGCAATCGATGCTGCAAACTGTTCGGGTTCAAATTAGTATGTGAAGAGGGAAGATATGCAAAAGAAAAAATATGCAGCATTGATTGTATCTTGCATAGCAATCAGTCTGTGTGCCTGTGGTATGGATCACTCGTCAACAGGGAAGGATAGCGAGTTGGGGGAGAATGCTTCAGACATAGTGCAAACAGAAAACTCGGAAATCAGCATGGAGAACGATCATGAAGGGTTTTCGGAAAAGAATATTTCACAGGGAGATTTGCGCAAAGAAGTATGTGCACTCGTCTCAAGTGCGGAAAATTCAACGATCGATTATGCAAAGGAATATGGATATATTGAGGATATCGGAGACGGACGCGGCTACACGGCCGGAATCATTGGTTTTACCAGTGGAACCGGAGATATGTTGGATGTTGTGAATCGTTATACGCAGTTGAAACCGGATAACGAATTGAGCAAGTACATTCCGGCACTGAAAAGCGTTGTCTGGACGGATTCACACGAGGGACTCGGGGATGCTTTTGTGAAGGCGTGGAAAGAGGCTGCCGCAACGGATGAGATGCTGCAGGCACAGAATGATATTTTAAATCAACAGTATATGGATCCGGCAATCGAATATGCAAGGCAGGATAATCTTAGTCCTCTTGGTCAGTATATTTATTACGATGCATTGGTCGTACATGGAAGCGGAGACAGCGACGATTGCTTTGAGGCGATACGCAATGCTGCGTTAAAGAAATGTGATTCTCCGGCTGATGGTGGTGATGAGGAGACATTTCTTAGAAAATTTCTGGATGCGAGAGTGGTTGTCATGCAGATGGAAGAGGCACATTCGGATCTGTCACGTCTTGATACACAAAGAAAGCTTCTGAATGAAAAAAATTATGCACTTACATTGCCTTTTTCATGGACGATGTACGGGGATCCGTTTACATTGACGGAAGATGATATTGAAAAACTTCCCTAGATGAGGTGAATATGAAGCGATTATATAAAAAATTATACCGGCAATTGGCCATTGATTATTGCTGTGCCGTAGACGATATTGTGGATGACAAAAATCATTTTACGGAATACCGAAAAATGGATGGACGACGAAGATTTGATGAATCGGAGGATTGCATTTTAAAAGCAATTGTTGTAAACGGAAAACTTGTATTTTCCGGTGAAAAACAGATCATGGATGCGTGCAGGGAAAAATTTGCAACGACTTCCGGAAGCTGGTTTATGGATGTCGGCAGTTTTCGAGTCCTCGAATCGGTTTTGCAGGGAAAAGGATATCGTTTAAAGACGGCACATCCGTTTTTTATTCCGAAGGATGAGAAGGTCTGTCATGTTGACGGAGTGGAAATTCGAAAATTTGATCAAAATGAGATCCTGCAATTCCGGGGAGATGCGAGATTTGATGAGGCGTTCTGCTTTGATGAACAATCACCGGATATGATCGGTGTAGCGGCTATCATTGACGATGAAATTGTCGGGATGGCAGGTGCGAGTGCGGACAGCCCGAATCTTTGGCAGATCGGAATCGATGTTGCAAAACAATGCGAAGGAAAACATATTGGATCCACACTTGTGTCGATTTTGAAAAAGGATATCATGGATAGAGGGATTCTGCCTTACTACGGAACAAGCATGTCCAATCTTGCCTCACAAAAAGTTGCGGCAAGGGCAGGATTTGAAATTGCCTGGGTGGAATTACTTTCGGAGAAAAACGAATAAAATAACTTCATTTTGGACAGGAAAAGAAAAAGCGGCTCACATTAGTGAGTCGCTTTGTTGATGTAATTGGTTTTGTATTTGGAATATACGATCTTCTGGCTGCGGTACAATCCGAAGTATCCGGAGAGCATATAACTGAGGGCGGTCGCCAATAAGAAATATGGCATTCCGTCATATCCAAACAATTCGAAACTGATCAAAAGCGAAGTGATCGGGCAGTTTGTTACACCACAGAACACTGCGGTCATTCCGACTGCGGTACACAGTGTCGGAGAGAAACCGAGAAGGTTCCCGAACAGACATCCAAATGCTGCTCCTGTGAAGAAAGATGGTACGATCTCGCCACCTTTGTATCCGGCACCAAGTGTCAGTGCCGTAAAGATCATCTTGAGCAGGAACGCTTCCGGACGAACGGTTCCGTTGATGCAGTGGGCGATAATATTGATGCCGGTTCCGTTGTAATCCTGATTACCAACGAGAAGCGTGAGTACGATAATGATACATCCGCCGACAATTGCACGGATATATGGATTCGCAAAAAATCGCTTGTACAGATCTTCACTCTTGTGTAACAGAACACAGAAGAGAATGCTGACCAGCGCACACAGGATGGCAAGGATCGAGATCTCAATGGCACTTACGATCGTGAATTTCGGAATATAATGAATGAGGAAAAGCTCATTGGATACGCCGAAAGAATAAGCAATTCCGTGTGCGACAAGCGAACTGATCACACATGGCACCAACGCAATATAATACATAACGCCGACGCTGACCATCTCCATCGGAAGGATGGCGGCTGCCATCGGTGTGCCGAAGAGTGCAGAGAAAGCGGCACTCATACCACACATGATCATGACATGCTTGTCCTTGTCATCGAAGCGGAAGAGTTTGCCCAATGCATTTCCGATGCTTCCACCCATCTGTAAAGCTGCGCCTTCCCGGCCGGCAGATCCGCCGAATAAGTGCGTGATCAGTGTCGAGACAAAGATGAGCGGCGCCATACGAAGCGGAAGTTCGTCATCGGAGTGGATCGCGGAGATGACCAGATTCGTTCCGGTGTCTTTCTCATTGTGCAGGATCCTGTACATGGCTACGATTCCGATACCGCCGAGCGGCAGAAGGAAGATCAGCCAGGTGTTCTGCGTGCGAAGAACGGTCACGAGCGATAATGCAAAATAGAAAGCAGTACCGCACAGACCGACGATCACACCGACGATAATTGCGAAAATGATCCATTTTAAGGATACCAGCGCGCGATGCGCGTTGTGTTTGATTTTGTGCTTGATAACATCATTCATAACGATTACCTCTTTTTTTATTGATTTTATAGTATCATTCGAGAAAGGTTTTTACAAGAGGACAAAAAAGTGATATAGTATATTAGGTAATAAGCAAATAAATCAGGAGGTATAGCTTATGAGAACAAGTGGCGTACTGATGCCTATTTCTTCCCTTCCGTCACCGTACGGTATCGGAACTATGGGAAAGCAGGCACGGAAGTTTGTCGATTTTCTGGTAAAGGGAGGCCAGAAATATTGGCAGATTCTTCCAATATGTCCGACAAGTTACGGAGATTCTCCGTATCAGTCATTTTCCAGTTTCGCCGGTAATCCGTATTTCATAGATCTTGAATATCTGTGCAAAGACAAATTACTGACGAAAAAGGAATGTGAGTCCTTTGCGTGGGGGACAAATCCAAAATACGTTGATTACGGTATTATGTACGAATCACGTTATGCATTGTTGCGTAAAGCATATGCGCGCTTTGTAAAGAATGAACCGCAGGATTTCAATGAGTTCTGCGAGAGTGAGAAGCAGTGGCTTGATGATTATGCGCTGTTTATGGCATTAAAAGATGCCAACGACGGTCAGGCATGGTCGAAGTGGGATAAGCAGCTTCGTGTTCGCGATGCCGGGGCTGTCGCAGAGGCAAGAGAACAATATGCCGAGGAGATCCGTTTCTACAAGATGCTTCAGTATCTGTTTTATCAGCAGTGGAATGATCTGAAGGCTTATGCGAACGATGCCGGGATTGAGATCATCGGTGATGTTCCGATCTATGTCGCAGGAGACAGTGCCGATGTATGGGCGAATCCGGATCAGTTCTATCTTGATGAGAACTTAGAGCCGATCGAGGTGGCCGGATGCCCGCCTGACGCTTTTTCCGATGATGGACAGTTGTGGGGCAATCCGTTGTTCCGTTGGGATGTGATGAAGAAAGACGGTTACACATGGTGGACGCGCCGTATTAAGGCGATGTCCGAATTGTATGATATCATTCGAATTGATCATTTCCGTGGATTTGATTCGTTCTACGCGATTCCGGCTAAGGATGATACGGCCAAGAATGGTCAGTGGAAACAGGGACCGGGAATGGATCTGTTTTGCGAACTTGAGAAGAAGCTGGGCAAGCTTCCGATTATTGTTGAGGATCTTGGATTTTTGACACCGTCGGTTCATAAGCTTTTGAAAGATTCCGGTTTCCCTGGAATGAAAGTAATTCAGTTTGCATTTGACAGCAGGGAGGAGAGCGATTATCTGCCTCATACATACAGCAATCATTGTGTGGTATACACCGGAACACATGACAATGATACCGTTATGGGCTGGATGAAGACAGCACCAAAAGCTTCTGTTAAATATGCGAAGGAATATCTGAATCTGACAAAGGAAGAAGGCTACAATTGGGGCATGATGCGTGCCGCGTGGTCATCGGTTGCGGATATGGCTATCGTTCCGATGCAGGATATTCTCGGACTTGGTTCTGAGGCGCGTATCAATACACCGTCTACATTGGGCGATAACTGGAAGTGGCGTGCAATTCCGGAGCAGATTGATACGAAAGTGGCAAAGAAACTTTACCATTATATGCAGATGTATGGCCGTGTGAACAAAACCGTCAAAACCGATAAGGGTAATGAGCAGGATAAAGAAAAAGAAGTAAAAGAAAGCAAATAGCATATTTTCATCCCCTTTCCCATATATTTAGGAATATATGAGAAAGGGGACTTTTTTATGGAAAGCAGGGAAAACAGAGACTTCGATTTATATAAAGATATTCAGGGCCGGACGAACGGAGAAATCTATATCGGTGTCGTAGGCCCGGTCCGTACCGGAAAATCCACATTTATCAAGCGCTTCATGGACTTGTTTGTTCTGCCGAATATGGAGGACGAGAATGCAAGGCGGCGGGCGGAGGATGAACTGCCGCAGTCTGCGGCAGGCAAAACGATCATGACGACGGAGCCGAAATTCATTCCGCAGGAAGCTGCAAATATCACGCTTGCGGATCAAAGTGAGATTAAAGTCCGCCTGATCGACTGCGTCGGCTTCATGGTGCAGGGCGCAAGCGGACATATGGAGGGCGATGGAAGCCGCATGGTCAAGACACCGTGGATGGAGGAAGAGATTCCTTTTGTGGATGCCGCGAGGATCGGCACGGAGAAAGTGATCCGTGATCATGCAACGATCGGTATTGTTGTGGCTACCGACGGCTCGATCGGGGAACTTGACCGTGATGCATATGTGGATGCGGAACGCACGACGATCGCAAAGCTGCAGGAGATCGGCAAACCGTATGTGGTCGTTTTGAATTCGATGCGCCCGTACAGTGAGGAGACCAGAAAGCTGCAGGAGACGATGGAACAGCAATACCAGACAAGAGTCGTACCGGTCAACTGTCAGCAGATGCACCGCGAGGATATCTTACATATTATGAGTGCCATGCTGATGGAATTCCCGGTTTCAAGAATCGATTATTTTATTCCGAAGTGGACGGAGATGCTTCCGGTGGAGCATCCGGTCAAGGCGGCGATTCTTCGTGCGGCAGGTGAGTTCTTAAAACGCATCGATAAGATTGCGGACGCAAGCAGTCTTGCTATGGAAAAGGGGCTTGCGGGACAGATGAATGAGAACAGCGAGGATGCCTTTTTCAAGGAGATACAGATCCAGCATATGAATCTGTCAGACGGAACGGTTGTGATGCGGATCGATATTGACGACAAATATTATTTTGCATATATCAGCGAGATGACCGGCGTGGAGATCGACGGGGAGTATCAGATGATTTCCATGTTGCAGTCGATGGCGCAGATGAAGAAGGAATATGAGCGCGTGAAGGATGCAATGTCGTCGGTGGAACAGAAAGGTTACGGTGTGGTGATGCCGGGACTTTCGGATATCCGCATGGAGAATCCGGTGTTGATCCAGCACGGAGGCAAGTTCGGTGTCAAAATGCGTGCGCTCTCACCGTCCATCCATATGATCAAAGCGAATATTGAGACCGAGATCGCGCCGATCGTCGGAAGTGAGGAGCAGGCGAACGATCTGATCGAGTACATAAAAGCGGGCGAGGAGAGCGGTGAGGGCATCTGGACGACCAACATCTTTGGAAAATCGGTCGGCGAGCTGATGGAGGACGGTATCCGCAGCAAGATCATGCAGATGGATGACGAATGCCAGTTGAAGCTGCAGGATACGATGCAGAAGATCGTAAACGACAGCAACGGAGGCATGATCTGCATTATCATATGATATTGTAAAACAGGCGGCACGACTGCCTGTTTTTTGATTCATAGGAAATTCCTTCCTATAATAGGTTAATGTAAAATACACTTGCAAATTAATGCTTTGGCGTGTTAAAATGAAAAAGTAATTTTTTACATAATGTAAAATTAATTTTGGAGGCTATAATATGAGAAAGATGAGAAAAATGATGGCTGTTGCATTATCAGCAGCAATGGTATTGGCTCTGGGAGCCTGTGGCGGTGATACCGGCACAAAGGATTCTACACAGGTAGGTGGATCGGCAACAGACGGTAAGGTATATAACATCGGTATCTGCCAGCAGCTTGAGCATCCGGCACTGGATGCGGCGACCGAAGGATTTCAGGCGGCGTTAAAAGACAAGCTTGGCGATAACGTAAAATTTGATGTACAGAATGCACAGAATGAGCAGGCAAATGCATCAACGATCGCAAATAATTTTGTATCAGGCAATGTGGATCTGATCCTTGCAAACGCAACAACGGCTTTACAGGCATGTGCGGCAGCAACAACCGATATTCCGATCCTTGGAACATCCGTTACGGATTATGCGACTGCACTTGAGATGTCAGACTGGACAGGAACGACCGGAAGAAATATTTCCGGAACAAGTGATCTTGCTCCGCTTGATGAGCAGGAGAATATGCTTGTTGAATTATTCCCGGATGCAAAGAAGGTAGCGATCCTTTACTGCTCCGCAGAGGCTAATTCAAAGTATCAGGCAACGGAATTCGAGAAGTATCTTGATGAAGATTCCATCGAGTACAAGGAGTTTACCGCTTCCGATTCCAACGATATCGGATCGGTCGTACAGAGTGCGATCGAGTATGCAGATGTGATCTACATCCCGACCGATAACACAATGGCTCAGAACACAGAGGCAGTCAACAATATCGCACTTCCGGCAGGTGTTCCGATCATCGCCGGTGAGGAAGGCATCTGCAGCGGATGTGGTGTCGCAACACTTTCCATCAGCTACTATGATATCGGATACAGAGCCGGAGAGATGGCTTATGATATCCTTGTAAACGGCGCAGATATCACAACCATGAAAGTTGAGTCTGCTCCTCAGGTGACAAAAGAGTACAACAAAGATATCTGTGATCAGCTGGGTGTATCGATTCCGGATGATTACACAGCAATTGAAACGAATTAATTAAGGGGGATGGGTAAGGTGTTATTATCTGCTTATTTTGCTTCCCTGAGTCCGCTTGCACTGCTTCGTGCATTGCCGGGCTCCGTTGCACAGGGATTGATCTGGGGACTTCTTGCATTGGGAGTCTATATTACATATAAGCTGCTCGATTTTGCGGATTTGTCGGTTGACGGATCATTCGCAACAGGCGGAGCGGTAGCGGTTATGCTGATTCGAAGTGATATGAATCCGTGGCTGTCACTTTTGTTCGCATTTGCTGCGGGCATGATTGCGGGACTGATCACGGGTCTGTTACATACAAAGCTTGGCATTCCGCCGATCCTTGCGGGAATTTTAACGCAGATTGCGCTGTATTCCATCAACTTAAATATTATGGGCAAGTCCAATCAGGCGGTCAGTGTGGACAATTATAATCTGACGGTTTCTCTTCGTTATGTATCCGGTGATACCGCAACGAAGATCCGTGTGTTTGCAACCTGTATTTTATTCTGTGTTGCAGTTGTTGCTTTACTGTACTGGTATTTCGGTACGGAGCAGGGACATGCGATCCGTGCAACCGGATGTAATGCACAGATGGCACGTGCGCAGGGAATCAACACGAATTTCTGCAAAGTTCTCGCGCTCATGCTTTCAAACGGATTGGTTGGATTATCCGGTGCTTTATATGCACAGTATCAGGGTGCTGCCGACGTCAATATGGGACGTGGTGCGATCGTTATCGGTCTTGCTGCCGTAATTATCGGAGATGTATTGTTTGGTAAGCTCTGTGCAGGCAAGAATCTGGCGTTTGCATATACGCTGTTCTCTGTGATCGCAGGTGCAATCCTGTACTACATCGTGCTGAGTGTCATTCTTTGGCTGAAATTCCCTTCCGACGATCTGAAACTGTTCTCAGCGATCGTGGTAGCGATTTTCCTTGCGATTCCGTATCTGAAGAATAAGAAGAAAGCGACAAGGGGGCTGTAAGCAATGAGTGAAATGTTAAAAATCGATAATATCAGAAAAGTATTTAATCCCGGAACGATCAACGAGAAGATCGCTTTGGATGGTGTGAACCTGACACTTGAAGAAGGTGAGTTTGTCACGGTGATCGGTGGTAACGGAGCCGGTAAATCGACAACGCTCAATGCAGTGGCCGGTGTGTGGCCGGTGGATTCCGGCAAGATCTATATCGGCGGCGATGATGTGACTAAGCTCTCGGAGCACCGCAGAGCACAGTATCTCGGACGCGTTTTTCAGGATCCGATGACCGGAACCGCAACAACGATGTCGATCGAGGAAAATATGGCGATCGCTGCCCGAAGAGGCAAATCAAGAGGATTAAGCTGGGGCATTACCAAGGCGGAGCGTGAGAAGTACCGCGAGATGCTTGCTACCTTAAATCTTGGACTGGAGGATCGACTGACAAGCAAGGTTGGTCTGCTGTCCGGCGGACAGCGCCAGGCGATCACACTTCTGATGGCTTCCATCCAGAAACCGAAGCTGCTTCTTTTGGATGAGCATACGGCGGCACTTGATCCGAAGACCGCTGCGAAGGTACTTGAGATCTCGGACAAGATTATTGCCGAGAATCACCTGACTGCAATGATGGTTACCCATAACATGCGTGATGCGATCGCGCACGGCAATCGTCTGATCATGATGCATGAGGGCAAGGTGATTTTGAATATTGCCGGAGAAGAGAAGAAGAAACTGACCGTGCAGGATCTGCTTGCACAGTTTGAGAAAGTCAGCGGCGAAGAGTTTGCCAACGATAAGGCATTGCTGTCGTAGCTGCTTTGAAAAGCGTATTATGCAAGTCATTGTTTTATACAAAGGCCTGTGTTGTACGCTTTTTTCTGTATTAAGTAAATTATTTGCATAAAAGATGCAAAATTTGTCAACACAGACTAGGAATACAGACAACAATATGGTAGGATAGTAATAACGAAAGAAGTTACACGAAAGGGGACAAAAATATGGCAAAAGAACTTGTAGCAATGTTGCTTGCCGGGGGTCAGGGATCCAGACTTTATGCATTGACTCAGAAACTTGCAAAGCCTGCCGTTCCGTTTGGCGGAAAGTATCGAATCATTGATTTCCCATTATCGAATTGCGTTAATTCCGGTATTGATACTGTGGGCATTCTGACCCAGTACCAGCCGTTTGTTTTAAATGAATACATCGGAAACGGTCAGCCGTGGGATCTTGATCGTCTGTATGGCGGTGTTCATGTGTTGCCGCCTTATCAGAAAGCATCCGGATCGGACTGGTATAAGGGTACCGCGAATGCAATCTATCAGAATATCGCTTTTATCGAGCGCTATGATCCGAAGTATGTGATCATCTTATCGGGAGATCAGATCTGCAAACAGGATTACAGTGATTTCCTTGAGTTTCATAAGAAGAAAAATGCGGAATTTACGGTTGCCGTTATGGAAGTACCGTGGGAGGATGCGTCACGTTTCGGACTGATGGTTGCCGACGATGATGATCGTATCACGGAGTTCCAGGAGAAACCGAAGAATCCGAAGTCAAACCTTGCATCGATGGGAATTTACATATTCAACTGGGATATTTTGAAGAAATATCTGATCGAGGACGAGCAGGATCCGAAGTCGGACAATGATTTCGGTAAGAATATCATTCCGAACCTGCTTCGTGACGATCGCAAGATGTATGCGTATCATTTTGACGGATACTGGAAAGATGTCGGAACGATTCCGGCTCTGTGGGAAGCAAACATGGAGGTGCTTGATCCGGAGCACAGCGGTATCAACCTCTTTGATGAAAACTGGAAGATCTTCAGCCGAAACAGTGGTCTGACCGGACATCGTATCGGATCGGATGCAACGGTTGAGGAGTCTATGATCACGGATGGTTGTAACATTCAGGGAAATGTGAAACATTCCGTTCTTTTCTCAGGTGTTACGGTTGAAAAGGGTGCAATCGTGGAGGATGCGGTTGTCATGGGACATTCCCGTATCCGTGAGGGCGCAATCGTGCGTCACTGTATCATTGCTGAGAATGTGGAGATCGAGCCGGGCGCAATCGTTGGTGAGAAACCGAAAAAGGGTGGTGTCGGCGATGTTGCGACGATCGCTTCGAATGTGACGATCGGAGCAGGTGTAAAGATTCCGGCAGATGCAATGATCTACGAGGATGTATATACGACAGAAGAGAAGGAGGATGAGGATCAATGATTAATTCAAAAGCAGAGGCATTGGGAATCATTTTCCCGAACAGTTATGACTCACTTGTGCCGGAACTTGTAACGGAGCGCCTGATGGCTTCGATTCCGTTTGCGAGCAGATACCGTATGTGCGACTTTATGATCTCAAGCATGGTACACTGTGGAATTGATAATATTTCGATCCTTGTTCGGAAGAATTATCATTCCCTGATGGATCATCTCGGAAGCGGAAGAGAGTGGGATCTTACGAGAAAAAACGGTGGTCTTAACATTGTGCCGCCTTATGCACAGAAACAGGTGAAAGTGTATGAAGGCTGTATTGAGGCACTTGAGAGCATCCGCGGATACTTAAAGAAACAGACCGAAAAGTATGTCATCATGACCGATTCCAACATAGCCGTCAACTTTGATTTTAACGATCTGCTGCATGCACATATGGCAAGCGGTGCGGATGCGACCGTTGTATACCGCAAGCAGGAGATTCCGGAGCCGCTTCTTCGCAAGAGCACAGAGACGGTTGATATGTACTACGCTTTGGGCATCAACGGTGATCATGTCAGCAAGATCTACGTGAATCCGACGGAAAAAGGCGAGATGAACTTCTGCATGAATATCTATGTAATGGAGCGTGAACTTCTGATGCGCATGATCGATGATGCGTATGTGCATGGATATACGAATTTTGTACGCGATATTTTAGACCGCCAGATCGAGCATCTTGATGTCAGAGGATACTGCTACGACGGATATGTTGCGCAGATCTATGATATGAAGAGCTATTTTGAGGAGAACATGAAACTCCTTCAGGACGAGAATCTGAATGCGTTATTCTCCGGAAACCAGATCTACACAAAGATTCGTGATGATAACCCGACACGTTATATCAATGGTTCGAAGGCCAAGAACGTGATGGTTGCGGACGGCTGCGTGATTGAGGGTGAAGTCGAGAACAGTATCCTGTTCCGTGGTGTTCATATTGGCAAAGGCGCGAAAGTCAAGAATTGTGTTCTGATGCAGGATACGGTTGTGGAATCGGGCGCGAGCGTGGAATATGTGATCACGGATAAGGATGTGATGATCACAGAGAACAAGTCGCTGACAGGCAATGACTCCTTCCAGGTATTTGTCGCAAAGGGACAGACGGTTTGATCAGCAAATGAAATTATGACTTTGCAAATAGTAGAGAGTCTGTTATAATATATTGAGAAAATTACTGAGGAGGCATTGTAAGATGGCTGATAACAGAAAAACATTTAAGATAAAATCAGACCAGGTTGGCGATGTGCGCGTTGCAGACGAAGTCGTTGCCATTATTGCCGGTCTTGCAACAACGGAAGTAGAAGGTGTCAGCTCGATGGCTGGCAATATTACAAATGAGATCGTCAGCAAGCTTGGAATGAAGAATCTTTCCAAGGGAATCCTTGTTGAAGTGATGGATGACGAAGTGAAGGTTGATGTCGCTATCAATATTTCATACGGCTACAGTATTCCGGATGTGTCTGCCAAAGTACAGGACAAGGTTAAGTCAGCAATTGAGAATATGACAGGATTAACGGTTGCCGTTGTCAATGTTCGTATTGCAAGTGTAGATATGGCCGGAGACGAATAAAGAACGGTATTTAAATGATCATAAGGATACCACGAGCGGCGAGTGATGATCGTGAGCGATGCTTACGGTGTGAGAAGGGATGTCCAGAGGTGGACATCCTTTCTTGAATCATAGGAAATCCTTTCTGTGATTCCAAGAATTCCGCGGGGATGGTTGAGGAGAGAGAATGACTAGAAGAGAATTAAGAGAAAATATTTTCAAGATGCTGTTTCGTGTGGAGTTCCATAAGGCAGAGGAGATTCCGGAGCAGTTTGCTTTGTTTGAGGAGGAGATTGCAAATTTAAGCGATGAGGATCGCGCTTATCTGACTGACAAATGCAATGATATTTTTTCAAAGGTAGAGGAATTGGATGCCGCGATCAATGAGGTATCGGAAGGCTGGAAAACAAGCCGTATGGGCAAGGTGGATCTCACATTGATCCGTCTGGCGGTATATGAGATCCATTATGAGGAGAGCATTCCGACGAAGGTTTCGATCAATGAGGCGGTTGAGCTGGCAAAGAAGTACGGTAACGATGGAACACCTGCTTTTGTCAATGGAGTTCTCGCAAAATTCGCATGACAAAGAATGTATATTCGGTAGGACAGGTTAACAACTATATCAAGAACATGTTTGCACAGGATTTCATGCTTCACCACATCAGTATTCGCGGTGAGGTGTCCAATTGCAAGTATCATTCGAGCGGGCATATCTATTTTACGATCAAGGATGACACCGGAACGATGAACGCCATCATGTTTGCGGGCAACCGCAGGGGTTTGACTTTTCCGATGAAGGAAGGCGACAAGGTTGTCGTGACCGGATCGGTAGAGGTCTATGAGCGGGATGGACGTTATCAGGTTTATGCCAGAACGATCGAGCTGGACGGTGCGGGAAATCTGTATCTGAAGTTTGAGGCGTTAAAGAAAGAACTTGAAGAGATGGGTATGTTTGCACCGGAGTATAAGCAGCCGATTCCGAAGTTTGCGAAAAGGATTGGAATTGTGACGGCTCCGACCGGTGCGGCTATACAGGATATCCGCAACATTTCTGCAAGAAGAAATCCGTATGTGCAATTAATTTTATATCCTTCGCTCGTACAGGGGGAGGGAGCAGCAAGTTCCATTGTCAATGGAATCCATGCTATGGAACGTCTTGGCGTCGATGTCATTATTGTCGGACGAGGTGGAGGATCCATCGAAGATCTGTGGGCATTTAATGAGGAGATCGTTGCCAGGGCTATTTTTGATTGCCCGATTCCGATCATTTCGGCGGTGGGGCATCAGACTGACTGGACGATCGCCGATTACGTGGCAGATCTGCGTGCACCGACACCTTCTGCGGCTGCGGAATTGGCGGTGTATGATTTCAGACAGACCATGGAGCAGCTTGTCGCAGCGCGTCAGCAGCTACGCAGGGAGTTAGAACGCAAGGTGTCTTTGACAAGGACACGCCTTGAACATGATCGGATGCGCTTGAAATATTTAAGTCCGATGAACCGCCTGAACGAGAACCGGCGCAGTGTGATGGACTATGAGGAGAAATTGACCGGACATATGCAGAATCTGATCCGGGAGAGACGACATACGTTGTCGCTTCTTGCGGGAAGTCTTGATGCGCATTCGCCTGCGAAGAAACTGAGTGGCGGTTATGCGTTTGTTTCTCAAACGGACGGAATGGGACTTCGAAGTGTTCATCAGGTAACAGAGGGCGATGATGTGGCGATCCATCTGCTGGATGGAGAGATTAAGGCGAAAGTGAGCAGGGTTACGGAATATGGAACAGAATAAAGAAAAGAAAGAAATCGGACTGGAAGAGCGTTTCGCAGCCATCGAATCCATTCTGGATCAGATGGAGGAAGAGCATGTGACGCTGGATCAGTCGTTTGAATTATATAAAAAAGGCATGGAGCAGATGAAAGCTGCCAATCAGGAGCTGGACAGAATCGAGAAAGCCATGCTTGTCATGAATGAATCCGGTGAGTTGGAGGAATTTTAATGAATATTTCGGAAGAGATTGCACAGAGAGCTTCGGATATCGAGAACCGGATCCGGTGCTTTCTGCCGGAACAATATGAATATCAGAAGACGATCGTCGATGCGATGTCCTACAGTGTGCTTGCGGGAGGCAAGCGCCTCCGCCCGATGCTGATGGAAGCGTCTTATCAGATGTTTGGCGGAGAGGAAGAGGATATTGACGCTTTTATGGCGGCGATTGAGATGATCCACACATATTCGCTGGTGCATGATGATCTGCCGGCGATGGACAATGATCTGTATCGCAGAGGCAAGAAGACGACGCATGCGGTGTACGGCGAGGCAATGGGCGTTCTTGCCGGGGATGCGCTGCTTAATTATGCGTTTGAGACGGTGGCAGATGCTCTTGTAAAAAGTGGCGGTGACATACGGATGGCAAAGGCATTTGTGGTGCTTGCGAAGAAATCCGGTATCTATGGTATGATCGGCGGTCAGGTCGTGGATGTGGAGAGCGAGAAGAAGGGACAGCAGATTGACCGTGGCTGTCTTGATTTCATCTATCGCCTGAAGACCGGAGCACTCATCGAGGCATCCCTTATGATCGGTGCAATTCTTGCGGGAGCATCGGAGTCTGAGGTGGAACTTATGGAAGCGGCCGGCACGAAGCTCGGTCTTGCGTTTCAGATTCAGGACGATATTCTGGATGTTACAAGTTCGCTTGAGGTGCTCGGTAAGCCGATCGGCAGTGATGAGAAGAACGGCAAGGCAACATATGTTGCTTTTGAAGGCATTGAGCAGTCACGAAAAGAAGTTGAGCGACTGTCTGAAGAGGCGGTTGCGATATTGGATGGATTTAAGAGAGACCATACATTCCTGCGCGAATTGTTTTTGTATCTGATACACAGGGATCGTTAGATGGTGTGAGGTTGGAATGGTTTTAGATCAGATAAAGGATGTCGGTGACATCAAAAAACTGAATGAGAAAGAACTTGAATTACTGCGTGTGGAGATTCGCCAGTTCCTTGTGGAGAGTATTGCCAAAACCGGCGGGCATCTTGCGTCCAACCTTGGTGTTGTGGAGCTTACGATGGCACTTCATCTGTCGTTTGATCCTACGGTGGATAAGATTATCTGGGATGTGGGACACCAGTCGTACACACACAAGATTCTTACCGGACGCAAAGATGGATTTGCGGATCTTCGTGAATACGGTGGAATGAGTGGATTTCCAAACACAAAGGAAAGTGTGACGGACAGTTTTAATACCGGACACAGTTCGACATCTATTTCTGTGGGACTGGGGCTTGCGGAGGCAAGGCAGATTACCGGAGAACATTATCATGTGGTATCGGTGATCGGAGATGGCGCTTTGACCGGAGGTATGGCGTTTGAGGCACTCAACAATGCGTCCCGCCTGAAAAGCAACTATATTATTGTATTAAATGATAATCAGATGTCGATTTCGGAGAATGTCGGTGGATTGAACCGGTATCTGAGTAATTTCCGTACGGCAGATGCCTATATGGACTTAAAGGATGGCGTCATCCAGTCACTCAGCAGGATTCCGGTATACGGTGAGCGCATGGTCAAAAAGATCCGCAATGCCAAAAGCGGAATCAAGCAGCTTTTTGTTCCGGGTATGTTTTTCGAGGAGATGGGTGTGATGTACCTCGGACCGGTGGACGGAAGCGATATTAAGCAGATGCGCAAGGTGTTCGGAGAGGCAAAACGAGTGCGCGGTCCGGTGATCGTGCATGTACTTACGCACAAAGGCGAGGGATACGGTCCGGCAGAGCGGCATCCGGCGCGTTTTCACGGGACGGCACCGTTTGATATCGAGACGGGAGTTCCGCTCAGCAAACAGAGCAAGGCACATTATACGGATGTGTTCTCTACAGTTATGAAGAAGATGGGAGAGCGGGAGCCGAAGCTTGTTGCGATCACGGCGGCGATGGAGATGGGAACCGGACTCAAACGATTCCATAATCTGTATCCGGAGCGCTTTTTTGATGTGGGCATCGCAGAGGAACATGCGGTTACATTTGCCGCAGGTATGGCAAAGGCAGGATTAAAGCCTGTGTTTGCGGTATACTCGTCGTTCCTGCAGCGTGCGTACGACCAGATCCTGCACGACGTATGTCTGCAGAATCTTCCGGTTGTCTTCGCGATTGATCGTGCCGGTCTTGTCGGCAAAGACGGTGCAACGCATCAGGGAATCTATGATCTGTCGTATCTGTCGTCAATCCCGAATCTGACGATCATGGCTCCGAAGAACAAATGGGAGCTTTCCGATATGTTAAAGTTTGCAATCGCGGCGGATTATCCGGTGGCGATCCGTTATCCGAGAGGTAATGCGTGTGACCTCTGGAAAGACAAGCGTGCACCGATTGCTCTGGGCGAGGCGGAAGTCTTGTGCGAGGGCAGGGATGTTGCGCTTTTTGCAATCGGAGCAATGGTGGAGATTGCATGGGAGGTTCGGGAGAAACTTGCTGCGAGAGGAATCACCGCAAAGGTTGTAAATGCCCGTTTTATGATGCCGCTTGATGAGAAGGCGATTCTGTCAGTGGCAGAGAACACGCCTCTTATTGTTACTATGGAGGAGAACATTGCAAGCGGCGGATTCGGAGAGCATGTGGCGGCACTATTGGAGG
>CAKRKX010000051.1 GCA_934358675.1 uncultured Agathobacter sp.
GCACACAGGATGTCTATCAGGTCAATATCAGAGAAATACGCTTTGACTGGCCGTTGTTAAAGCAGATCATTCACCAGGGACTTCCGTCCGGTATGCAGAACTCGATCATTTCCATCGCAAACATGGTCGTGCAGTCGAACATCAACTCGTTCGGAAAGATGGCGATGGCGGGCTGCGGATCGTACAGCAAGATCGAGGGCTTTGGCTTCCTGCCGATCACCTGCTTTGCGATGGCGATGACGACTTTTATCGGACAGAATCTCGGCGCGAAGAAATTTGATCGCGTGAAAAAAGGCGCCCGGTTCGGTATTATCTGCGGCGTTGTATTGGCGGAGGCAGTTGGCATCCTGATCAATCTGTTTATTCCGCAGTTGATCTCTTTGTTTGACCGGACACCGGAAGTGGTTCAGTTCGGAATCACGCAGGCGAAGACGGTTACGCTTTTCTACTTCCTGTTGTCATTTTCCCATATGATCGCGGGAATTATGCGAGGCGCGGGAAAATCGATGGTGCCGATGTTTGTTATGCTGATCAGCTGGTGTCTGATCCGAATCACATACGTTACGATCACGATTCATTTTATCCCGGACATCCGCGTGGTGTTCTGGGCTTATCCGTTGACGTGGAGTATCAGTTCGATCATCTTTATGACGTACTACAAGAAGGCGGACTGGATCCACTATTTTGACAGACAGGAGGAAAAACAATGCGCGTAGGAATGGGCTACGATGTACACAAACTGGTAGAGGGCAGAAAGCTGATCCTTGGCGGTGTGGAGATTCCGCACACGCTCGGACTTTTGGGACACTCCGATGCGGATGTGCTCGTACATGCGATCATGGATGCGCTTCTCGGTGCGGCTGCACTCGGCGATATCGGAAAGCATTTTCCGGATACCGATCCGCAGTACGCGGGAATTTCAAGCATGAAGCTTCTTGAGCATGTGCGAGACCTTATCACAAACGAAGGTTACGTGATCGAGAATATCGATGCGACCGTGATCGCACAGAAGCCGAAGCTTCGTCCGTACATCGACGAGATGGAGAAGAACATTGCGGATACACTCGGTATCGCGTTAAACCAGATCAATATCAAGGCAACGACCGAGGAAGGCCTTGGATTTACCGGAAATGAATCCGGCATCTCTTCACAGGCAATCTGTTCTCTCACCGGATTCTACGAGGGTTCCGTTGCCATCGGGGGATCGGATCGCTGCGCCGGATGTGGCGGCTGCAGCAAAATGCAGGGATAGATCACAGCACCCGGACGAGCCGCCCCGCATATAATGTAACAGGGGCGCTGCGAAGAAAGATGACATAATGCCGCGGCTTATATCGATTTTTCTTGCTAGTTATCCGGAATCACGGATACCGCTGACAAATTCAGCAATTCCGTCTAAAACCGCAAGAAAAATTGATATAAGCCGCGGCATTTTATGAAATCTGTGTGGCAGCGCTGTATAAAAAGTACGGCGGGACGGCGTCAAAGTGGAGATTTATCAGCCATATGAGCAAAAAAATCGCGTTTAGATATAGGCTTTTGGATGGAAATATTGTAAAATTACCATAGATTGATAGAGAGACGAGGAAACTGATATGGAAAACAAATTTCGCTTTTATAACACACTGACCCGTGAGGTTGAAACCGTAATCCCGAATGAGGAAGGCAAGATCGCGATGTACACCTGTGGACCGACTGTGTATCACTTCGCACACATCGGCAATCTGCGCAGTTACATTATGGAGGATGTTCTCGAGAAGTCGCTCCGCTATATCGGATACGACGTGAAGCGTGTCATGAATATTACTGACGTGGGACATCTTTCATCGGATGCCGATACCGGAGAAGATAAGATGTTAAAAGGCGCAAAGCGTGAACATAAGACCGTCATGGAAGTGGCGAAGTTCTATACCGATGCCTTTTTCGATGATTGCAAGAAGCTGAATATCAAGAGACCGGACGTGGTTGAGCCGGCAACAAACTGTATTCCGGAATTCATTCACATGATCGAAGTGCTGCTTGAGAAGGGATATGCTTATCAGGCAGGCGGCAACGTATATTTTGATACTAGTAAGCTCGATGATTATTTCGTATTTTCGTCCGCAGTCGAGAAGGAACAGCTTCAGGTCGGCGTGCGTGATGACGTTGAGGAAGACGAGAATAAGAAGAATAAGAACGACTTTGTACTCTGGTTTACGAAGTCGAAGTTCGAGGATCAGGCGCTCAAGTGGGATAGCCCTTGGGGCGTTGGATATCCGGGATGGCATATCGAGTGCTCCTGCATCAGCATGAAGCACCTTGGCGAATATATGGATATTCACTGTGGCGGCGTGGACAATATCTTCCCACACCACACGAACGAGATCGCACAGTCCGAGTCTTATCTTGGACATAAGTGGTGTAATTACTGGTTCCATGTGAACCATCTGAATGACCAGTCCGGCAAGATGAGTAAGTCAAAGGGAGATTTCCTGACGGTATCGCTTCTCGAGGAGAAAGGTTACGATCCGGTTGCCTATCGTATGTTCTGCCTGCAGTCACATTACCGCAAGCCGCTCGTATTTTCTTATGAGAACCTCGATAATGTGGAGAGTGCTTACGAGAAGCTGGTCAAGAAGATCGCAACCATTACCGATGAGGGCGAACTTGACGAGAAGGCATTTGCCGAGTACAAGGCAAAATTTGAGGATGCGATCTGCAACGATCTGAATACTTCTATGGCAATCACGGTTGTCTATGACGTGGTAAAAGCCGATATAAGTGGTAAGACAAAGCTTGCGCTGCTCAACGATTTTGATAAGGTCTTGTCGTTGAATCTGACGACGGCAGGGGCAAAGCTGCTTGAGGCAGGAACAAGCGTGGATTCGGATCTGGAAAGCTTTATCCAGGAGAAGATTGCGGAGCGTGCCGAGGCGAAGAAAGCGAAAGATTTTGCCCGCGCGGATGCGATCCGTGACGAACTTCTTGCAAAAGGCGTTGCAATCAAAGATACCCGTGAAGGGGTTGTCTGGGAGCTTGTATAATGGCAAAAGGAATTGATTCATATATCAGAGAACAATTTGGTGTGGCGGATGTCGATGTGCGGACGTATTCGCCGCTGACACTGGCGTACATCGGGGACGGGATCTTTGATCTCGTGATCCGGTCGGTGGTCGTCGGCAAAGGCAATACGCGCGCCAACCAGTTGCACCACAGAACGAGTCAGATCGTGAAGGCACACACACAGGCGGTCATGATCGAGTACCTCGAGCCGCAGCTGACGGAGGAGGAACTGGCGGTCTACAAGAGAGGGCGCAATGCCAAGTCTCCGACGATGGCAAAGAATGCGACGATGGCGGATTACCGCAAGGCGACCGGTCTTGAGGCGGTCATGGGATATCTGTATGTGACGGACCGCTTTGAGCGGATGGTGGAACTGATCAGGATTGCGGTGGACGGACTGGGACTCAGCCTGTAGCACCGGATAGGAGAACAGATGGGATACGAAGAAAGTAAAATTGAAGGAAGAAATGCGGTACTGGAGGCATTTCGTTCCGGAAAGACAATCGATAAATTATATGTGCTGGACGGCTGTCAGGACGGACCGGTAAAGTCCATTACAAGAGAGGCGAGAAAGCACGATACGATCATCAACTATGTGGCAAAGGAACGCCTTGATCAGTTGTCGGAGACCGGCAAGCATCAGGGTGTGATCGCGATCAGTGCAGCCTATGAGTATGCAGAGGTGGACGATATTCTTGCTGCGGCAGAAGCCAAGGGAGAATCGCCTTTTATCATTATTTTGGACGGAATCGAAGATCCGCACAATCTCGGCGCGATCATCCGTACCGCGAATCAGGCGGGCGCACATGGTGTGATCATTCCGAAGCGCCGTGCGGTAGGACTGACACCGACGGTTGCGCGAACATCCGCGGGTGCGATCAATTACACTCCGGTAGCCAAAGTGACCAACATCTCCAATACGATGAAGGAACTCAAGGACAAGGGAATGTGGTTTGTCTGCGCGGATATGGACGGCACGAGAATGTATGATCTGGATATGACCGGACCGATCGGACTTGTGATCGGCAACGAGGGAGACGGCGTCAGCCCGCTCGTAAAGAAGAACTGCGATATGGTGGCATCCATTCCGATGAAGGGCGATATCGACTCGTTGAATGCATCGGTTGCAACCGGCGTACTGGCATATGAGATCGTGCGCCAGCGCATTGTAAAAGGCTAAGACTTGGAGAATAAGATGCCATATGAAGCATTTTCCGACGAAGAACTGATTGAGAAGCTTCGTCAGGGTGAGAATGATATCACCGATTACATTCTTGAAAAATATAAGCCGCTGGTGCGAAAGAAGACGAATGCGATGTATCTGATCGGAGGCGAGACGGAAGATCTGATACAGGAAGGAATGATCGGGCTGTTTAAGGCAATCCGGGATTACCGGGCGGATAAGGATGCAAGCTTTTATCATTTCGCGGAGCTTTGCATTAACCGTCAGCTTTACTCGGCGCTCGAAGCTTCCAATCGCAAAAAGCATCAACCGCTGAATTCGTATATTTCGCTTTCGGATCAGGAGCAGCAGAGTGCGGTTGCAGCAGAGTTTCTCGTGGATCGGGAGCGCACGCCGGAGCAGATGGTGATCGAGCAGGAGCTGTGGGAGGAATACAAGAAGCGCCTGGAGCAGAATCTCTCGAAGATGGAGAATAAAGTCCTGCAGTATTATCTGGACGGGAATCATTATATTCAGATCGCTGAGATCATGGGCAAAAGCCCGAAGTCGATCGATAATGCCTTGCAGAGAATCAGACAGAAGATACGCCAGATCAAGCCGGATTAGAAAATAAAATATAAAAGTAACGGAAAGAGGGTGAGTGTATGAAATTTTCCAGAATTGGAAACCACACGATCCGATGCGTGATATCGGAAGAGGAGATCGCGGATCTTGGATATACGCTGGAAGAAATCATGAGTAACGGGGAACGCACACAGGAATTTATGAATGAGATTTTTGACATTGCGGAGCAGCGCTTCGAGACGAAGTTCGAGCTTGGTGTCAAGACGGTGCGTGCCGATTTCCTGCCGGATCATACCTTGTCCCTCACATTTTCCGAGCATCCGGGTTCGGAGGAGATGATGGAACATTTGAAGGACATCGTCAACGGACTGCTCAGCTCGATTCCGCAACAGAAGTGGAATGAGATCAGCGAGGCCAAAAAGCAGCAGGAAGAGGATGAGACGGCACGCGTTTTTGTCATGCTCGTGTTTGAGGATATGAATACGATCATTCGCTTTGCCAGGCAGGTTCCGTTTGCGCAGTGTCCGCCGAACTCCTTGTTTAAGCTGGATGATACGTATTTTATCATCATGGATCTGTCCAATCAGCTGGAAGCGGATGTGCGCAAGCTGTCTGCGGTAACGGACGAATATGTGAGAGATCTGCTTGTGGGAACGGAGAGGAAAGCATTTATCGAGGAACATGGTTCCGCAATTCTGAGCGATCGTGCGATCGAACAGCTTCGGGAATTATAGCAGATATGCATAAGACATAAGGCATCGGGAAAGATGTGCTGCAAAGAAAATATGGGTACAACAAAAAGCGGGGCTTCGGAAAAGTCCCGCTTCAATTTTGTTCTTATGTATTTGTTATATCAATTAATCTAAGATCTTGCGGATGGACTCCAATACACGATCTGCCTGGAATGGCTTAACGATAAAGTCCTTTGCTCCGGACTGGATCGCTTCAATAACCATTGACTGCTGACCCATTGCAGAACACATAACACAAGTAGCGTTAGGATCTGCAGCCTTAATCTCTTTGAGAGCCTGAATTCCATCTTTATTCGGCATTGTGATATCGAGTGTTACCAGATCCGGCTTCAGCTCGTTGTATTTTGCAACTGCTTCTACGCCATCTGCTGCCTCGCCTGCAATCTCAAATCCTCCCTTGGTAAGGATATCTTTGAGCATCATTCGCATGAACGCTGCGTCATCCACGATTAAAATCTTTGCCATTTATACTTCCTCCTGTTTTAAAATCTGTTTAACAATGCTGATTGGATACAGCTGTATCAGCGAACTGTCGATCAGGCCTTCCACGGTCAGTCGAAATGTTACCTTTACAATATCGGTTCCGTTGCAGAGCTCGTCCGGAATCTCAAATGTCTTGTGATCCTTGGAGTTGATAAGCGGAAATCCAATGTCCGTCGGACATGCGAGCAAAGAAGCCATCGAAGTGGCGATCGATCCGCACATCTGATTCATCGCTTCCGCGACTGCAGACAGGATCATCTCGTCAACCTGCAAATCCGAAATATTTGAACCATCGCCACCCATCATGAGATTGGCAATGATCAATGCATCATTAACATCTAAAACCATCAGGTTGGTTCCATCCAAACCCTTGGTATAAGGAACTTTGACCAGAATGTGATCGTCCCGTTCCAGCAACTCTTCCTTGGCGAGAACCTCGACCTTCGGAGTTGTAATATTGGTTGCCCGGTTAATGATCATACTCAGTGCGGTAGCGGCAGTACCAGTACAGATATTGGCTACTTCACCGATTACATCAGCCTGTTCCCTTGTAATACTTTCCATAGATTTTCCTCCATAGTACCTATTCCTAAACTCCATTATACCAAAATGAAACAAATAAGGGAAGAAAATCTTTATTTTTTTTAAAATCCATTGGTATCATACCACAGATATGGTAAAATTGGAATATCGAAAACCATAATTAGTTATAATAAGTGCAATACAAGGAGAGTCATATGGGTGATCTGGAATATGCAGAAGCGTTAAAGCTTGGAAAAAAGGAATATAAATCGTGTGTTTCACAGGGAAGATTTCCGTATCTTCCGGTTTTAGATGATATCTTATCGAGAGAGGAAGTACAGACAGAACAGAATATGGGACTGGTTCAGGTTCCGCTCGATTTTGTTGTTGGAACATCGACCATGGGTCGAACCTTTTCGTTTGCGGCGAATTTTATGCCGATTCTGAAGGAAAATACAGAGTTTGCGGTCAAGTGGGGAAACCTCTCGGATGCGCAGGTCAATGAAGGCATTCGCGATCCGATCATCGCGTATGAGTACATGAACCGCTACTATGTAGTGGAGGGCAATAAGCGTGTCAGTGTGCTGAAATATTATGAGGCAGATTCCATTATGGCTTATGTCACGCGTAAAGTTCCGAAATATTCGGAGGACGAGGATGTTAAGCTCTACTATGAATACATGAAGTTTAATGAGATCACAGGCCTTTTTAACGTTGAGTTCACAAAGCTTGGTATGGCAGACGAACTGCTTCGCCTGATGGGGTGTACAACGCGTTGGGATCCGGATACGCGCTCGGATTTTGACAGCCTTCTGATTCATTTTACGAAAGCCTATGAATTCCGCGGCGGCAAGAAACTGCCGATCACGGTCGGAGATGCGCTGACGGCGTTTATCAATGTGTACGGTTACAAGGAAGTGCTTGCGATGTCGGATGCGGAGCTGAACACCAACATTGTCAAGTGCTGGAATGAGTTTGTTGTCCTGACGCACAAGCACACGATCGGCCTTGTGATGGATCCGACTTCGGTGCAGGAGAAGAAGAACTTCTTAAGCTATCTGCTTCCAACCTCGAATCGTAAATTTACGGTTGCATTCCTCTATCCGAAGTCTCCGGAAGAGTCCGACTGGATCTATGCGCACGAATTGGGACGTAATTATCTGGAGGAGACATTCTCGGATCAGATGAAGACGATCTGCTGTGTGAGCGGAGTGCAGGAAGAAAATGTGGAAGATGTGTTAAATGAGGTAATCCGCAACGGCGCAGATATTATCTTTGAGGTGGCGCCGCAGATGATGCAGCCGAGTCTTAAGATCGCGGTCGATCATCCGGATGTGAAGATTTTAAACTGTACGCTCAACACACCGCACAAGTACATCCGCACCTATTATGCGCGTATGTATGAGGCAAAGTTTATCGCAGGTGTGATCGCCGGAGCGCTTGCCGACAATAACAAGATCGCTTACATCGCTGATTATCCGATCTACGGAATGATCGCGAACATTAATGCTTTTGCGCTCGGTGCGTCCTTTACCAATCCGCGTGCACGCATTTATCTGGAGTGGTCGACGAAGAAAGATTACGACAGAGACCGTTTCCTCACAGAGAATGATATCTCCGTTGTCTCGGATCAGGATATGATCACGCCGAGGGAGGCGAACCGCCAGTTCGGTCTGTATCGCATTGAGAACGGTCGGACGCTCAATCTTGCGATGCCGCTTTGGAACTGGGGCATTTTCTACGAGAAGATGATCCAGAGTATTCTGGCAGGTTCGTATCAGTCGGAGGGCAATGCGGAGGATCGCGCACTCAACTACTGGTGGGGCATGTCCGCAGGTGTCATTGATATGATCTGCTCGAACAATGTGCCGGGCGGTGTGCGAAGACTTGCGGATCATTTGAAGAGTGATATCCGAAAAGGCGATATTGTTCCGTTCTACGGAGAAATCTATTCTCAGGACGGAGAGCTTCGCAACGAGAGCAATGTTGCGATGAAGCCGGAGTCAATTATGGAGATGGATTGGCTGGTTGCAAATGTGATCGGAAGTATTCCTGCGATGGATACGCTGATCGACGCAGCACAGACCATTGTACAGTTGAAGGGCGTAGAGGAAACCAAGTAGGATGAAAATACTATTTCTAGCAGATGAAGAGTGCAAGACGTACTGGGATTATTTTCGAAAGGAACAATTTGAGGGGATCGATCTGATCATTTCCTGCGGGGATCTAAAGGCCGAGTATCTGTCGTTTCTGGCGACAATGGTTCCGGTTCCTGTGCTGTATGTACATGGAAACCACGATGATAAGTATAAGGCAAAGCCGCCGGAGGGCTGCATTTGCATCGAGAACAAAATCTATAATTTTAATGGGGTACGGATTCTCGGACTGGGTGGCTCGCACCGTTACAAGAACGGCGACAATCAGTACACGGAGACACAGATGATGCGTCGTATCGCGAAAATGAAGCTCAAGCTTACGGTAAACCGTGGCTTTGATATTCTCGTGACGCATTCGCCGGCCTATGGATTTCATGACGGGGAGGATCAGTGCCATCGCGGTTTTGAGGCGTTTAACCGCCTGATCGAGACGTATCACCCGAAGTATTTTGTGCATGGGCATGTGCATATGAATTACGGAAGACAGTATCCGAGGGTGGATGCGATCGGGGATACGCAGGTGATCAATGCGTTTGAGCGCTACATATTAGAGTTGTAGGCAATTTCGGGTTTGCCGACTTAGATTTTGATATTCTATGGGGCGACACCGGATTAGATAGTTATTAAAATTAGCAGTGTGATTTTTGATGATATGACGGAATTAAAAAGATTTCATAACCTGTTTTGTTTCAAGACTTACGCTATCGGACCATACAGTGATTTTGTTTAGGAAAATTTGCAAAATCAACTTTTGCGGTACATCTTTGATGTATCGCCCTCAGGCGTGAAATAACGGAACCCCGAAGCAGTTGCAAATTTGTCCTAAAAAACTAAGTATGGATCCGATGTCTGTAGATTGGAAATATGCGGTTATGAAATCCATCTAATTCCTGATTACCAAAAGATTCACACTGCCAATTTGCGTTTATCTGTGAATTCGGTGTCTGTTCGCTGAAAATCAAAATCTGTGTCGCCAAAAATTTGCCTCATAGTAGATATGAAAAAATTGACGCGCGGTGTTAGTTTACAACTGAATGTAGAATTTCGCTGCGCGTGATTTATTTTTATATCGATTGATTGTGAACAAGCAGGATTAAGAAGCAAGCAATTTCTTTGTACTTTTGGTGTGATGTATGTATCAAAAAAAATATGTGTGTAACGCTATTTCATCGAGATACCCCCACGAATTTGTTCATATTTTTTAGACAACCATCTTGACAAGTTCGATTTACTATAGTAAGATGCAATAGTTGACAAAATCAACAGTGCTGATGTGGCTCAGAGGTAGAGCACTTCCTTGGTAAGGAAGGGGTCACGGGTTCAATTCCCGTCATCAGCTCTTTTTTATTGCAAAAATAGATCCGGGGATTCCTGTGGATATATTACAGGAGCACCCGGATCTGTTTTTTCAGGATAATAGGAAAAGGCATAACCATCATGTTATGTTGCGAGATCGAGCTGCTGTACCGTTCCGGCCTGCCCGTTCTCGTAGAGAAACATGCCGGTCTTGCGGATCACTCCGTTCGTGTGGTTGTCGCTTAGATCATTCAGCGAGAATTCCGTGTTGCGGGAGCCGAGATAGATCGCGCCGACGCCGGCTTCGGACAAGTTCATCAGCTTGTCGTTGCCGTCCGCGTCTTTGACCCAGACGCGAAGATCCTTGAAAATCTCATCTGCTTCATCGATCCAGCCATTGCCGTCTTTATCGTATTGCGCGAGATCAGCAAAACCGTTGCCGCTGGAGGCTCCGAATAATTCCGAACCATCGTTGATAATGCCATCACCGTTTTTGTCAAGTGCGAGGAATCCTTTACCGGAAGCCAGCATGGAAATGGATTCTTCGTTGCCGTCCGCGTCAAGGTCGAAGTAGAACTTCTGATCCGAGATATCGGTGACATTGCCGTTTAAGTTGATGACGAGCGGATCGCACAGGCGCGGCTTGCCGAAATTGATCAGGCTTTCTGCTTCCTGCGTGAAGGCGCGCGACATCTCTACGCTCATATTGAACGGAATCTCACGTCCGTCCGCCGTGCGAACGACGCCTTTTGCATCAAAACATGTTGTCTCCTGCTCGGAATAGTAGAAGTAGGTGTAATCCTGCCCACCCTCGCCGTAATCCGAGGACATCGTGCTGCCTGCATTTGCCGGGTCTAGAGCTCCGGAGAGGTCGGTGTCGGTATCCTGCGAAAAAGCGCTGTCATAATCGTTGTATTTGCGTCCGAATAAAATATAGAGAAGATAGTCGATCGCCTGCTGCCGAATTTTGTGGAGGGCGTTGACACTCTCCTGTAAACTTGTGCGCGTTATGCTGCCGGTTGATTGCAGATGCGACATAAGATCCTCCAAAGATTCCTTTGTTGAACCCTGTTCACCATCTTTCTCTGTGATTTCTGTTTCTGCATCCTCCGCCTGAGAGAGCTGTCCCTGACGAATTTCTTCTTTGCGAAACTGCGCGTCCTGCAAAGAGAAGATCATGGCACCGGATGCGTTCCAGCGTGTGATATTCGAATAGCTTGCCTGCGAAGAGCTGTAGCTTCTGCGGGAGTCCATACGAATCGAGTCTGATTGAATAATCAATAATTCATCCTCCTAAACTCCGCCGATTATTTCTTAAATGCATCCCTTCATAAATGAAATAAAAAAACGGGTCTGCGAAAAATTCCTTTCCTTCGAGACACCGTCCATGGCTATATATTATTTATTTGTGCAAGCAATTAATGGCCCATTCATGTTTGCAATGTATATATCGGCGCGAATGCAAATTTCATTAGAGAAAATGAGAAAATTGATCGCTTTTTCCCGGAAAAAGCGTAAGATAAGTTTGTAAAAGTAGGCATAAATGTGGTATACTGAGCGAAAGCAATGAGCAGTGCCGTCTGCAAACAGGCAACACGCATATGCTTGCATGATGCGTGTTGCCTGTTTGTTGGACGATAGGGCGAATGCCCGGACAACGAGGAAAATCAGAGATTTTCCGAGTGGGCACTGCGAAGGAAGTAGAACCTGTATAAGGCAGTAGAACCGATCATGCTTGCATGATGCGGGATGCCTGTTTGTTGGACGATAGGGCGAATGCCCGGACAACGAGGGAAATCGGAGATTTTCCGAGTGGGCGCTGCGAATAAAGAAGAACCTGTATAAGGCAGCAGAAAACAGGCACTGCGAATGAAACAGGAAACGAAAAATGAAGGGTAGGGAACAATATGGCAGACAACACAACAGAATCAATGAAAGATTATGAGAAGGAACTCGAGCGTTCTTTCCGCACGATCAATGAGGGCGATATCGTCAGCGGAAGTGTGATCGCAGTTTCGGAGGAGGATGTAACATTAGACCTCAATTATTATACACAGGGAATCATCAAGGTTGAGAATCTGAGCAATGATCCGGATTTCAATCCGAAGGAGCAGCTTGCGATCGGTGATGTCATCGAGGCGACTGTGATCAAAGTGGATGATGGCAACGGCAACATCGAATTATCCAAGAAGGAAGCAAACGATGTGCTCGCATGGGACAAGTTACAGGAGATGCTCGATAATGAGACACAGGTAACGGTCCGTATCAAGGAGAGCGTTCCGAGTGGAGTGGTTGCATTTCTGGAAGGTATCCGCGCATTTATCCCGGCGTCGCAGCTGTCAACGGATTATGTGGAAGATACCGATAAATGGATCGGTAAGGATGTGACCGTGCAGGTAATCACCGTGGATAAGGAGAAAAATCGTCTGGTGCTCTCCGGCAAAGTGGTTGCAAGAAAGCAGCAGGAAGAGGAGAGAAATCATCGTATCGCGATGCTCGTTCCGGGTTCTGTTGTAGAGGGAACCGTCGAGTCCATTATGCCGTATGGCGCTTTTATCAATCTGGGCAACGGTATCAGCGGTCTGGTTCACATCTCACAGATCAGCCAGAAGCGCATCGGTTCCGTACACGAAGTGTTAAAGGAAGGCCAGAAGGTCAAGGCGAAGATCATCAACACCAATGACAATAAGGTAAGTCTCAGCATGAAGGCACTCGAGGAAATCATTCCGGATGACGATGTGCAGACCGAGGAGGAGGCACAGGCAGAGGAGTATATCTCCAATGAGACGGCATCCACAAGCCTTGGCTCCCTGTTGGCGGGATTGAAGTTGTAATTTTAGGAAAGCAATTCAAGCGAATAAGAAAAATGAGAAAGCAAAGGCGCTTAGGACAGGGATCCTAGGCGCCTTCGTAATATGCAAGAACTTTCTTGACGTAGTTTTGTGTTTCGGTAAAAGGCGGAATACCGCCGTATTTCTCCACATTACCGCTGCCGGCGTTGTATGCGGCGAGCGCAAGTGAAATATTCCCGTTGTAGCGGGAAAGGTGCTGGGAGATGACTTTCGCACCGCCCATAATGTTATCGTGCGCATTGTAGGCATCCGTGATTCCAAGGCTTTTGGCGGTAGCCGGCATAAGCTGCATGACACCCATCGCTCCGGAGGAGCTGGTCGCATTCGGATTGTAATTCGACTCTGCGCGTGCGATCGCTTTCAGCAGCTTGACATCAACTCCGTAAGTCTGGGCGGCTTCCTCAAAGTAGGCATCCAGATCGGTCGATGATGCAGAAGCTGCGCTGCCGGATGTACCGGTTGAAGTTGTTGCCTGTGCATCGGAGGTCTGTATACTTCCGGAAGCTGCGGTATTGCTTTGCGTGCCGCTCACGGTCGATGTATTCGCAACCGGAATGTTCGGCTGAGGATTGAATCCAAGCAGTTTCTGCACGGTCTCTGGAGAAATACTTCCCGAGCTCTGCGCCGAAAGAAGTGCATCCACGGCCATCGCCTGCTGAGTGCGCTCCGCTGCAGCTAAGACTTCGCGAAAACTGTCGATCGCGGCATCCGTCTGTACATTCACGGAAGCGGTATTCGCTTCTGTCGCATTCGTTGTATTTACTTCGGTAATATATGGTAAAATCGTTACACTCATGCCTGTATCATAGCATAACTAATGAGAAAGTTAAAGCAAAAGCGCGAAAATTGCTTGAATTTGTAATATGATTGTTGTAGCATAGATTTCAAAGCGAAAAACGTTAGAGGAGAATAAGATCATGGAAAAGAAACCGTTTGTAACAAAGAGTCAGGTGGAAGAGATCGTTAAAAAGTATCCTACGCCATTTCATTTATATGATGAGAAAGGAATCCGCGAGAATGCCAAGGCGGTCAAGGAAGCCTTCGCATGGAATCCGAATTTCCGTGAGTATTTCGCAGTGAAAGCGACTCCGAATCCATATATTCTTAAAATCTTACAGGATTACGATATGGGATGCGACTGCTCTTCCTACACAGAGCTGATGCTTGCCAAGTCCTGTGGCTTTGACGGAAAACACATTATGTTTTCATCCAACGATACACCGGCTGAGGAATTTGCTTATGCGGACGAGCTCGGCGCGATCATCAATCTTGATGATTTTACACATATTGATTTCCTGGAGAAGACGATCGGACATATTCCGGAGACCATCAGCTGCCGTTACAATCCGGGCGGAGTGTTTGAGCTGAGCAACGGAATCATGGACAACCCGGGCGATTCCAAGTACGGAATGACCAAGGATCAGCTGATCGAGGCATACAAGGTGCTGAAGAGCAAAGGCGCTAAGCATTTCGGAATCCATGCCTTTTTGGCAAGTAATACAGTAACGAATGAATATTATCCGAAGCTTGCAAGACAGCTGTTCGAGCTGGTTGTCGAGCTGCGTGACAAGACCGGATGCGATGTGCGTTTCGTCAACCTTTCCGGCGGTGTCGGAATCCCATACACACCGGACAAGGAGCCGAACGATATCCGCGTGATCGGTGAGGGCGTGCACAAGGCATACGATGAAGTTTTGGTTCCGGCAGGCATGGGCGATATTGCGATCTACTCCGAGATGGGAAGATTTATGCTCGGACCTTACGGCTGCGTCGTAACCAAGGCTATCCATGAGAAGCACATCTACAAAGAGTATATCGGTGTGGATGCGTGTGCTGCCAACCTGATGCGTCCGGCAATGTACGGAGCATATCATCACATTACGGTTCTCGGCAAGGAGAATGCGCCGTGTGATCATGTCTACGATGTGACCGGAAGCCTTTGTGAGAACTGCGACAAGTTCGCTGTTGACCGCAAGCTGCCGAAGATCGATATGGGTGATTACCTTGTGATCCATGATACCGGAGCACATGGATTTTCCATGGGATACAATTACAACGGACGCCTTCGCTCGGCTGAGCTGCTCCTTCAGGAGGATGGCGGTGTGAAGATGATCCGTCGTGCAGAGACACCGAAGGATTATTTTGCAACCTTTGATTGCTTTGACGATCTGAAGATTACACGATAAGCAAAAAGCATATATGATCGATATACGTGCGAAAAGCGTCACTTCATTTTGAGGTGGCGCTTTTTATAGTACAAATTTCTCCATGGATTTCGGTTTAAGGAAATATTAAGGATTGGCAAGTGTTTGAGAAAGGCACATATGGTAATATAATAAAGATTCAATTACAATTATTTATGGGAATGATGCAAAAGGCATCTGTCAGAGTGTGAAAGGGATGTAAGGAATGATGCCCTGAAACAGGAGGAAAATTATGTTAAATGTAAACAATGTTACAAAGAAATACGGCAAAGTGATCGCAAATGAGAATATTTCTTTGCGGATCGCCGACGGACAGATTGCGGTGCTTCTCGGACCGAACGGCGCCGGAAAATCCACGATCATCAAGAGTATCATAGGTTTTCTGAAATATCAGGGAAACGTGACGGTGGACGGTCTGCTCAATAAATCCATTGAGGCAAAACGCATCATGGGCTATATTCCGGAGATTCCGTCGCTGTATCCGAATCTTACGGTCGATGAGCATATGGAGTTTGTTGCCCGTGCCTACAAGCTGGAAAATTATAAGGAATACAAGGAAGAGTTGCTTCGGCGCTTTGAACTGGATGATAAGAAAAAGAAGTTCGGTGATGAGTTGTCGAAGGGAATGCAGCAGAAGCTGAGCATCTGTTGCGGACTGCTTCCGAAACCGAAGCTGATCCTTTTTGATGAGCCGATGATCGGCCTTGATCCGCATGCAATCAAGGAGCTGAAGACCATGCTTCTCGAGTTGAAGCAGCAGGGGGCATCCATTCTGGTCAGTACGCATATGATCGATTCCATCGAGGAATTGTGGGATACGACCTACATTATGGTGAAGGGGCGTGTGGCGGCCGTTGTTGAACGCGATAAGCTGGGCGAGGGCGATAAGAGTCTTGAGGATATCTTCTTTGAGATCACAGAAGGCGGACGCGACGAGATGCCGGCGGACGGATCACAAAACAGCGATTCGCAGAATGAGAAAGAGGTGTAGTATGAGACTTTGGGGATATTATGCGCTGCACACTTTTATCAATACGATCAAGAAAATTTTTAAAAGCAAAGTCGTTGTTGTTATACTGTGCAGTATGCTGATCGGTGGCGTGATCGGAGCAAGCGTCGGGGTCATCGGCTCCATCGTGGAGGAAAATGCACAGACGGATGTCGCCGATTCCGATGGTGACGATGATATGACGGATGTCGGCGACGATTTTATAGCGCTGCATGCCGGGGCGATCCGAGAGAGCATTCCGGCGGCAACGATGATATTGCTTCTGGTCGTTGTGCTCTGGGGAATCTACGGCGGTTCGAAGAAGGGAAGCGATTTCTTTTTGATGGCAGATGCAAATCTTTTGTTTGCAGCACCACTCAAGGCACAGACGGTTCTGATGTTCCGACTTTCGTTTCAGATGCTTGCGCTGTTGTTTTTCACGTTTTACCTGATCTTTCAGGTGCCGAGCATGAAAATGATTCTGGGACTCGATAATTTTGCCATCTTCGCAATCTTCCTCGCGTGGGGAATGTTGCTTTTTATGTCAAAGCTGATGTCCGTGTTTACCTACACGCTGACCTCGACGTATGAGCATCTGAAAAAATATGTGGTTCCGTTTGTCTATGCGGTCGGCATCCTTGTTGTGGCAGCGACCGGTGCTGTCTATCTTTCCACCGGAAAGGATTATATGCGGACGCTTCATCTGACATACGGCGCGGACTGGTCGAACTACATTCCGGTCTTCGGCTGGTATAAGGCAATGGTTATGAATGCGATCAGTGGCAATGTGCTTGTGTCGTTTGGCTTTATGGCGCTGAATCTGGTATTTCTCATTGTTTTGGTGTGGGGAATCTGGCATATCAAAGCGGATTTCTACGAGGATGCGCTTGCCGGTGCGCAGAAACGTGATGATATGACGCGTGCGGCGCTGGAAGGACGCAATATCAATAAGGACAAAAAGCAGTCTGCAAGACGCGCGAAGAAGCTGGCGCGCAAGGCGCAGAAGAGTTATGAGTTAAAAGGCTGGGGAGCATCGGTGTTCTTACAGAAATCGATCATGAACCGCAGACGTTTTGCGAAGCTTGGATTTGTGACGAACACATTGCTTGTTTATCTTGCAATCGGCGGACTGGGGGCTGCTTTTATGGCGTACAAGACCGATCTGCGCGAAATCTCGATCATCGGACTGATCATGGCAATGACATTGTTTTTCCGCAACTTTGGCAATCCGATCGAGATCGAATCATCGCACAACTGGCTTTTTCTTGTGCCGGAAGATCCGTATAAGAAAGTGTTGTATGCGATCCTTGCCGGAAGCGTGGACTGCGTGCTGGACCTGTTGCCGGGAATTGCCGTGGCGACCGTGATCCTTCGCGGCAATCCTCTTATGGCATTGCTTTGGGTGGCGACACTGGTTTCCATGGATTTCATGTTCTCATGCTTCGGGCTTCTGATGCAGGCAATCCTGCCGTCAAGTGCAATGGATGTGGTAAAATCGATGCTTCAGATGATGGTTCGTATGTTTATTATTCTGATCGTCGTAATCGCGTTCGCGATCGGGGCGGCGTTGCAGGGGCTGGCACTCGGAGCAGTGCTGTGTATGTGTGCATCGCTCGCGGTGGGAACACTGTGTTTTGTGGTGTATCCGAGTATGCTGCACCGCGGTATAGGGTAGCGGCAAATTCGGGTTTGTCGTGATCAGATTTTGTTAAATACGGACGATACCGGATTATAGAGTTGTAATTGAAAATTA
>CAKRKX010000052.1 GCA_934358675.1 uncultured Agathobacter sp.
GCTCAGGCGCCTTACTCTTTTGTTTTTGCTTTCCCATATTTCCTCTTAACCCTCGAATACCTTGTCCACTGCTTCAACAAGATCTTCAAACTTATGAATTTCCGGAACCTTCTCGCGAATCGTTCCAAAACCATAAGCAGCATGAATAAACTTCACTCCCGCCTTCATGCTTTCATCATAATCACCTTGTATGTCACCAACGTAGACAGCATCGTCGAGTCCGTTCTTCTCGCAGATGAGCCTGATATTGACACCCTTCGGTTGATCATTATCCCCGTAACAGGCAAAATCCTCAATCAGATCATGAAAATGATAATAATCCAAAAAAGCCTCAATATATCCGGACTGACAATTACTTACAATGTACAAATGGTACGTTGCTTTCAAACGCTCCATTGTTTCTCTTATATTAGAATACAACACTCCACCATGTTTGCGCAAGTAGTCATTTTCTAATTGGTAACATAAATTTGATACTTTTTCCTGAAGCTCTTTATCCGGATCAGGAAATAAAATATCTGCAATCTCCTCCATGGTCTTACCCATAACAGACTGAATATCTTTGGCCGTCAGTGGAGTTCGATCATATCCGATCCTCCGCATCGCTTCATTCCAGGATTCTGCCACCCCCGCAGCAGAATCCCACAATGTACCATCCATGTCAAAAATTATGCCTTTTTTCATGCCTCGTCAATAGCCTTTCCGATGTCATGTCTCATATATTTATTCTCGAATGTAATCCACTCGGTTGCCTCGTAAGCCTTGGCTCTGGCTTCCTTTAAGTCCTTGCCGGTCGCGGTAATTCCAAGAACACGTCCGCCGTTCGTCACGATGCGTCCGTCCTTGTCAAAAGCGGTACCTGCATGGAAGCAGTAATAATCATCCTTACCCTCGAAATTCTCGAATCCGCTGATCGGGAATCCTTTCTCGTAAGCAACCGGATATCCGTCGGATGCAAGAACAACACAAACTGCTGCATTGTCCTCAAACTGTAAATCAATGCTGTCAAGCTTTCCGTCCACACATGCTTCCATCACATCGATGATGTCATTCTTCATACGAGGAAGAACCACCTGTGCCTCCGGATCGCCAAATCTTGCATTGTACTCAAGTACCTTCGGACCGTCCTCGGTCAGCATCAGACCGAAGAAGATAACTCCTGTAAACGGTCTGCCCTCTGCAGCCATCGCATCAACGGTTGCCTGATAGATGTACTTCTTGCAGAAATCATCCACTTCTTTTGTATAGAAAGGACTCGGTGAGAAATTACCCATACCACCGGTATTCAGTCCCTGATCACCATCCTTTGCACGCTTGTGATCCTGTGCGGAAGACATGATCTTAATCGTCTTGCCGTCCACGAACGACAGAACAGATACCTCACGTCCGGTCATGAACTCCTCGATAACCATCGTGTTACCGGCGGAACCGAACTTCTTGTCCTCCATGATCGTGCGGACGCCTTCTTGGGCTTCCTCAAGTGTATTACAGATGAGCACGCCTTTGCCCAATGCAAGACCGTCTGCCTTCAAAACGATCGGCATCTTTGCGGTCTCAAGGTAAGCGAGCGCTTCCTTCGGATCAGTAAAATTCTCATATGCCGCGGTCGGAATCTTATATTTCTTCATCAGATCCTTGGAAAAAGCCTTAGATCCCTCAAGGATTGCTGCGTTCTTGCGCGGTCCGAATACGCGAAGTCCCTCTGCCTCGAACACATCGACAATACCGCCAACTAACGGATCGTCCATTCCCACGATGGTAAAATCAATCTCTTTTTCCTTGGCAAATGCAACCAGCTTGTCAAACTCCATTGCTGCGATCGGCACACACTCTGCCAATGCAGCTATACCGGCATTACCAGGTGCACAATAGATTTTGTCCACTTTCGGGCTTTTTGATACACTCGTTACAATTGCATGCTCACGTCCGCCGCTACCTACTACAAGAACTTTCATGATCTGTCTCCTCCTGTTATTAAACACCAGCCACTCAAATCGTTCTGCATCAAGCATCCCGATTCCGTGGCTGAATCATTTCTCACTACTTATGAATGGTTACTTTATGGTCGGTCACAGACACTTTGCCGTTCGCGATCAGATCGATCGCCTGCGGCATGATGATCCACTCTGCCTGTTCCATAACTCTTCTCTGTAAAATCTCCGGGGTGTCTCCCTCTTCGACCGCTACCGCTTTCTGTAAGATGATCGGGCCCGTGTCGGTTCCCTCATCCACAAAATGCACCGTTGCTCCGGTCACTTTGACTCCTCTTGCGAGTGCGCCCTCGTGCACCTTGAGTCCGTAATAACCGGTTCCGCAGAAAGACGGAATCAGTGACGGATGAATGTTGATGATACGGTTGCGGTATTTTACGATCATCTGCGGTGGAATCACAACGAGAAATCCTGCCAGCACGACAAGATCCACATCATACGAATCCAGCTTTGCCAGAAAATCTTCGTTGAACGCATCTCTGCTCTCATAATCCTTCGGGCTGATGCAGACGGCCTCGATACCGTGCTGCTTCGCACGCTCTAAGGCATACGCGTTCTTATTGTTACTGATCACAACTTTGATCTCGGTGTTTGTGATCGTCTTATTCTCGATTCCGTCGATGATCGCCTGGAGGTTCGTTCCTCCGCCGGATACACATACTGCAATCTTTAGCATAATGTTACACCCTTCTCTCCGTCTGTAATCTTACCAACTACATATGGAGTATCGCCTGCTGCCTTGATTGCTTCCATTGTCTTGTCCACATCGGCAGGATCTACGGCAACGATCATTCCGAGTCCCATGTTGTATGTATTGTACATCATCTGCTCCTCAACGTTGCCTTCCTTTGCCATCAAAGTAAAGATCGGAGGGATCGGATAGCTGTTCTTCTCGATGACAGCGTGCTTTCCTTCCGGTAACATACGAGGGATATTCTCGTAGAATCCGCCACCTGTGATATGGCTGCATGCCTTCACGCGGACACCGGCATTCTTGATGGACTTCATAGCGCCGACATAGATTCTTGTCGGAGCAAGAAGCGCCTCACCGAGTGTCTTGCCAAGCTCGTCCACATAAGTATTTAAAGTTTCTTTATCCATCTTGAAGATTTTGCGGACAAGTGAGAATCCATTGGAATGTACACCGGAACTTGCCATACCGATCAGCACATCGCCGGCCTTAAGATCTTCTCCGGTAATGATGTCCTTCTTGTCAACGACACCAACGGTAAATCCAGCCAGATCGTACTCATCCTCCGGCATCAGTCCCGGATGCTCCGCTGTCTCACCACCGATCAGCGCACAGCCGGACTGCTTACATCCCTCTGCCACACCGCTTACGATCGTCGCGATCTTCTCCGGATAATTCTTGCCGCATGCAATATAATCAAGGAAAAATAATGGTTCTCCACCTGCACACGCAATATCATTGACACACATTGCAACACAATCGATACCGATCGTGTCATGCTTGTCCAGTAAAAATGCGAGCTTTACTTTCGTTCCGCAACCGTCTGTTCCGGACAGGAGAACCGGCTCCTCCATGTCTTTGATCGCAGCCAGTGAGAAAGCGCCGGAGAATCCGCCGAGTCCGCCTAATACCTCGGGTCTCATGGTCTCCTTCACATATTTTTTCATCAGTTCCACTGACTTGTAACCAGCCTCGATGTCAACACCGGAATTCTTGTAATCCATTTATTTTTCCTCCTAATATCTGTATTTGAACATATTACTATATCTTATAGTATATCCGTGAACGCACAAATTTGCCAATAGGAAATCATTATATTAGTAATTAGTAGTTCTTATATCCGACTTCCTGCAGGCGTGCATCCTTCGCCTCAACCTGTTCCTTTAAGTTCTTGGAGTAGTCTTTTAATCTTGCCAGTAAATCGGCATCACTTGTAGCAAGGATCTTCGCTGCAAGGATTCCCGCATTGGCTCCGCCATTGATCGCTACAGTCGCAACCGGGATTCCGGTCGGCATCTGTACGATGCTGTAAAGGGAATCTCTTCCGCCGAGAGAAGTGGTGTGCATCGGGATTCCGATAACCGGCATCGGGAAGATTGCTGCACACATGCCCGGCAGATGTGCTGCCATACCTGCGCCTGCGATAATTACCTTAAAGCCTTTCTCCTCTGCACTCTTGGCATACTCAAAGAATACATCCGGCTCACGGTGTGCGGAGATGATCGTCATCTCATAGCTTACCCCGAGCTGATCCAGGATGTCTGCTGCCTTTGCCATAACCGGCATATCTGAGTCGCTTCCCATTACAATTCCTACCTGTGCCATTTTCTTATCCTCCTGCTTATGTTTAAAATCTATTGGTTACGCCTGCGCATCGAGTTCGTCGAGCGGCTCATTGAGCTTCTCGGTTCCCGGTACGACAAAACGTCCGTTTACAATAATATCTTCTGTTGATCCGTCCTTGCGGATGACCGTGATCCGTCCGAGTTCATCGTACGGGATCGTAATATCTGTGTGACAGTTAAAGTATGCCTTGGACACATCCTCCGTGCGGAGTGCAGAGATCTCGTTGTCTCTTGCAACGATCGCCTTGCCGTCCGGATTGTAGGTGATGTTGTCCTCATCATAGGTGTAGCATGTGTCGCCCACTGCAAAATGCGGTCCTGTCTTCTCTGCGATCAGGATCGGAAGCTTATCCGCGATATCAAATTTGCGCGCCATCACATAGGCGGTCGTGTTCGTTCCGATCGCAAACTCGCCCATCGGAAGCGTCTTATGATGGAACAGCACGTTATCCTCGATATACTTGCGATTCTCCTCCTCAGAGTCGAAGTTAGTGCAAGTGTAGGATGCGATCTGTCCGTCCACAAAATCCAGTTCCAGGTTCTTATAATTTAATTCGTTCAGATAAACCTGACTGACATGCAGCTTGCCCTCTGTGCCTTTTAACACCGGAGACGTAAACACTTCGCCGACCGGAATATTCACGTCGGCAACACAGTTCTCGAACGCCGTCTCCTTCGCCGGATCGGAAAGCGGATAGATCTTCACATACAGATCCGTCTTGTTTCCGTTCGTTCCCTGAATGTGCACACGGTCCGCCGTATCGAGCACATCGATGATACGCTGCTGCATATCGCGGTACTGCACGTAATCGAGCGTATTGATGCGAACGGTCTCCGCAAAGATTTCGCGGAACTTCTCACCGATCGCCGGAACCGGATACGCAATGATCGTAAAGCTGCGCTCCTCACCGTGGATATATTTGTTGATGAGCTGGCTGACTTCGCTTCGCTCATAAACACTGAGTTCCTGCTGGCGGTCCGTGAACTTCACATTGGCAGCCTTCTGCTCCGGTGCAAACGGCTCCGTGCCAAAGATGTCGATAACCGCCGGTCCGCCGTATCCCGGTGCGATCTCCTTTAACGACTCCCACACACTGCGGTTCACCTCAAGACGCCGCTCGATGAACGGCTTGTCAAGCCACAGTCCGCGGTCCTCACGGTGATCATATACATACTGCTTGTTCTCGGAAATCGAGAACGGGCGAAGCACGGATTTCAGTCCGATCTTCTCAAAATTCTTTACCGCCAGACGGATCATCCGCTCGAATCCCATCGGATAACGGATCTCCGCCACATTTTTCAGCGAGATATCCTTATTACAGGTTGCAAATCCGATGCGGTAGCCCTCCGTAAACGTATCCGCCATGCTCTGCATCTCCTCATCGGAGAATGTATTTAAGAAACGTGCCGACTCAAACTCATCGTTTCCGACACAGCGTCCGTATCGATACAGATAGGACGGATCCGACAGATCCGCTTCCATCACGATCTCCTGCTCATAATCGTACTCCGGCATCACAAGACGACGCAGACGAAGCTCCTCAAATACCTCCGTATTGTCATGCATAAAGGAATACACGATACTTTTCAGCTCTCTGGCACTCAGATCCGTCGCATCCTCAAAGCAGTTGAAGATCTCCACAAACAGTTCCGCAAAAAGGCACAGGTCTTCAAGATTCGCCTGCGCACATTCCGGTGCCGCATTGTGGATCTTGTCGGAAAGCATCGCAAGGATCTGCCCGTATTCTTCACCAAGCTGCTCACACGCATATGCAGGATTGGCATAACTCGTCGCATATCCTGCCTGCTGCACATCCGCATAGAGACGCTCATGCAGCGCCGCTCCCTCCGCCTCTGTCATCTTCGCAAGCGATCCGTCTGAAGCCTTGTCCGCCAGACATTTCAGTGCAAGCAGATGCTCCGCCGTAACGGTAAAATAAGCGCGGTACGCCTCATCGACACTTGACGCCTTTTCCTGTGCGATCTGTGTGATGCGTTCCATCACAAGTTCCAGGCGCTCCTTCACGAACGCATTGGACTCTTCATACATTTCTCTGTAACTCATAAAATATACACTCCCATCACATAGGTGCCGATCCAGCATCCCATGCTCAAAATTGATAATCCAAGACCGAGTCTCGGAAACAGTTTAAATGAATCTTCTTCCCGCAGGCTGCCGATCGCGATCACCGCAGCGACCACCGATACGAGCATCGCCATCACACCGACACTTCCGTAATACATGGAAAGTTTGCCGTCGGCGAGGAATGCAAGACGAAGAAAAACAATATATATCACGAGCAGCGCCGTGCCAAGTCCGGTCGCCACGATTCCCTTCTTGGAATGTGTCTTCTCCGTAAACTTGTAGGAGCTGTGTCTTCTTCGATTTCTCATCTGTTATCTATCCTTCCCGTTTCATGCATTTTTGAAACACATAATATATCAGAACTCCGAGCAGACCGCCCAGCGTATTTAAGAGAAGATCATCAACGTCAAAGCAGCCGATCTTAAAGACCAGCTGAATCGTCTCCACAAGCAGACTGACAACAAAACAGTTCAGCACGACAAGCGCTCCCCGCCGCTTCTTATCACTCAAAAGAGGCTGGAAGAATCCCATCGGCATGAATGCGATCACATTGCCAAAAACATTAACAAAGAATGCCCTGTTTCCAAGAATATTGCGGTATCGGTAGAATCGCACGATCTCCCGGAACGGTTGCAGATTATAGCGATACTCCCTGGCATATCCGGTTCTTCCGAATCCCTCCGAGAGGAACAGAAAGTAAAAAAGCAGGCACAGATAGCATACGTACAGTACCGTCAATATTCTTTTATGCTGCTTAATGGCAGCCATACTGCTTGTAATATTCGTCGATTGCAGCCTTGATCGTATCGTCGATCACAACTCTTCCCTGGCACTCACGGTCATACAGGTGCTCTACCACTTCCTCCATCGTGACGATCGCCTTGCCCTCGAAGCCGTACTTCTCATGGATCTCATCGAGTGCGCTCATCTTTCCGCCCTGTCCGACTTCCATACGGTTTAAGCTGACCATCAGTCCGACGATCGTGACATCTGCGGCCCCGCGCACCTTCGGCACGGTCTCTTCCATCGACTTGCCGGATGTGGTTACATCCTCGATCATAACGACGCGGTCTCCGTCTCTTAAGCTGCTTCCGAGGAAACCTCCCTTGTCTGCGCCGTGATCCTTGGCTTCCTTACGGTCGCTGCAGTAACGGACTTCCTTGCCGTACAGCTCGCTATATGCGATCGCCGTAACGACAGCAAGCGGAATACCCTTGTACGCCGGTCCGAACAATACGTCGAAATCATCGCCGTAATTGTCGTGGATCGCCTTTGCGTAATATTCGCCCAGCTTCTTAAGCTGCGAACCGGTCACATACGCTCCCGCATTCATAAAAAAAGGCGATTTTCTTCCGCTTTTCAACGTAAAATCGCCAAACTTGAGCACATCGCTCTCTACCATAAACTCTATAAATTCACTCTTATAAGCTTCCATTATTCCTTAATCCTCCTGATTTCTGTATGAAACACCGTTTCTCAATTATCTTAGCATATAACAGGTCTGTTTTCAACGAAAACAAGCACCTTCAGAAGGATGATTCTTTCCGTTGGCGCTTTTTGTTATCGAACATATGTTTGTGTTATGTTATAATTTTCTTGTATAGTCAAACAGGAAGCAGGATGTGATTTTCCGATGTTTTTATGCCCTCTATTCCTTTTCCTCAAGCCAGTGCACCATCATCGCAAGCAGCTTCGGAAGTTCGACCGGTTTGCCGAGATGGGCATCCATGCCCGCCCGAATCACACGATCGGAATCTTCCGCAAAAACGTTTGCGGTCAGTGCAACGATCGGAAGATGTGTTTTTCCGCCGCACTGTGCCTCATAATCACGGATTGCACCTGCTGCCTCGCAGCCGTCCATGATCGGCATCTGCATATCCATAAGTGCCATATCATAATATCCCGAAGGATGTTCTTTTACTTTATCATATGCCATCTGTCCGTTGACCGCCGGATCAATCTCGACACCGGTGTCCGCAAGTAACTCCATGAGAAGCTGCCTGCTCAGCTCATTATCCTCCGCGATCAGGATCCGCTTACCCGCAAAACGGCCGATGCACTCGTCTATCGTCAGCTTCTGTCCCTCACATCTTGTAGCGATCTTCTCCTGTGCCACACGGAAACGAAGTACCACTTCAAAACGTGATCCTTCGCCCTCCACGCTTTTGACATCAATATGTCCCTGCATCATCTCAACAAGGTTCTTCGTGATACTGAGTCCGAGTCCGGTTCCCTCAAAGTGTCCTGTATGAACCTTTTCCTCTCTTGCAAACGGTTCAAACAGATGCTCTACAAATGCCGGATTCATACCGATTCCGCCATCCTCGACAACAAAGCGGTAACTGTCATAATTGCCGATCTTCTCATCCAGTTTCTCTGCGGTAAAGTTGATCCAGCGCTCCACCGGCGTATACTTGATCGCATTGGACATCAGATTCAGCATGATCTCCCGGATACGCAGCGCATCGCCGTATACATTCTCCTCCGGAAGCCCCGACAGATCGACCGTGCGCGTGATCTTCTTGGAATCAACCTCCATCTGCGTCAGTGTGATCATGTTCTCAAGAAGTTCGCGCAGCGATACCGGCTTCTCCTCCAGCTCGATCTTGCCGCTCTCAATCTTGGACATATCGAGCACCTCATTCACAAGATCCAGCAGATGCGACGATGCCTGCTCGATCTTGTTCAGACAGTCCGCCACCTTCTGCGGCTGATCCAGATTGCGTTTTGCCACCTGGGTCATACCGATCATAACATTCATCGGTGTACGGATATCATGCGACATATTCGACAGAAACTCGCTTTTGGCCTGATTGGCACGGTCCGCATTCTTCTGCGCGAGTTCGAGCGCCTCGAGGCAGAAGGAATGTCGTGTCGATCGCATCCGTTCCGAACGCCAGCGCCAGATCCGTCATCGTTCTCTGCAGACCGCCATTGACAAACGGTACTCTTGTCGATTTCGGCAGTTCCTCTACAAAATGTAAAAACTGTGGCAGAATCTTCTTTTTTAACGCCTCCATATGTTCGGCGCTGCCATCGTTTGCCTTTACAACACTTGCGATATTCGGGTAATGGTACATGTTGATCTGGAAATAGCGGCTGTCTACAAACAATTCATTTTCATTCTCGTCAAATCCGCCGTTCTCGATCACATGCATGCAGAAATCCGACACACGCTCCTCGTATTCGTGCAGATCAATATCTCCGGTAAAGAAACGGATTTTCCAATAATTGCAGTAGATCTCATCACGGATATCATAATAGCTTTCTTCTTTTTCCAAAGCACTCCGATACAGTTCGGTAAGCACCTCATCGGCGCGCTGCATCAGCGCCGGACTCATATCCTGTCCGCTGTCACTTCCGCACACCCAGTTGCCGAACACATCGTATAAAAGTTCCTCCCGAAGTCCATCCAGATCGTAGCGCTCTCCGTCCAGCGCACGCACCTGCGGATCTTCAAACAGCGCAACAGCACGATCCACATCCTTTAAGATTTCATTCTGATAAGCCTCATCATAACCCTGTCCGACATTATGGTATTTGGCTCTGGAATTCACAAGCACGATCGCATAATTGTAGTGGGCGAACAGAATGCTTTTGCGGATCTCCCACGAGTCGATGTTCAGATAATCCCCGACATAACTTCGCTCGATCTCATAATAGAACAGGCTTAACTCCGCATCGACATAATTCTCATACTGACTGTGGAAATTGCCCAGCCGATGCGCCACCTTGATCATCTTATCGCGCTCCCCGAGCTCCTCGTAATAACGATACAGTTCCGTTCCCATCTGAATGCAGACAAGACGATCCGCGTTGCCGTTCTCACTCTGTATGCTCAACTGCTTTAAAAATTCTTCCGCCGTCTCCGGCACAAGGCGCTTCTCTCTATGCACAAACGGGCGCAGATAAAGATTGAGCATCGCCTCATTCTCAACATACATGCGCCGCAGCTCCCGCGCTTTCTCGCGCAGGCACTCCATCCACGCCTCCTGATCCGTCGTCTTATACAACGCCTCATTCAGCATCTCTTCCTGCTCGAGATTCTTGTTATATTTTTCAAAAAACTCTGTAATGTTAGTTCTGGTGACCATTGCAGCACCTCTCTAATTACTCTTACCCTGATCAAACGCTCATATTCTCATTATTATATCTTATCCGCCTTACTTATTACAATACACAGAGCGGATGAATGCAAAGATTTCTGCTCCTCGAATCAAGTATACTACATGAACCGCACCAAAACCGCACCAAAAATACAAAAAAGGTACCGATTAGGGCACCTTTTTTGTGTTTTATCAATTTAAAATTTAATTATAGAACAAAACCGTATATTCTATACTATTTCACAGCACCGATCAATTCCTTAATATTCTCAACATGATATTGTTCCATGTATTTTTCGATGCCATCCACGATTTCCATCGTTGCACAAGGGTTCACAAAGTTGGCAGTACCGACCGAAACTGCAGTCGCTCCTGCAAGAATCATTTCGATTGCATCCTCAGCCGTCATAATTCCACCCATTCCGATAATCGGAATCTTGATTGCCTGTGCTGTCTGATATACCATACGTACTGCTACCGGATGGATCGCAGGTCCGGACATACCTCCGGTCTTGTTTGCAAGTACAAATTTACGGCGATTGATATCGATCTTCATTCCTGTGATCGTATTGATGAGTGATACCGCATCCGCTCCGCCGGCTTCCGCTGCGCGTGCCATCTCCGTGATGTCCGTCACATTCGGACTCAGCTTCATGATGATCGGCTGTCTGGCATATTTCTTCATCTCACGAGTAATTGCCTCAACAGCCTTCGGATCCTGACCGAAAGCAATACCGCCTTCCTTTACGTTTGGACAGGAGATATTGATTTCCAGCATATCAACCGGCTCATCCGCAAGCCGCTTCACCACGTCTACATATTCTTCTGTAGAGTGTCCACATACATTGACAATGATCTTCGTATCATACTGCTTCAAAAACGGAATATCACGCTTGCAGAACAATTCGATTCCCGGATTCTGCAAACCGACCGCATTCAACATGCCGCCGTACACTTCAGCGACACGCGGTGTCGGATTACCAGCCCACGGCACATTTGCAACGCCTTTGGTCGTTACCGCACCGAGTTTATTCAGATCTGTAAACTCACTGTACTCTGCACCTGAACCAAATGTTCCGGAGGCAACCGTTACCGGATTCTTCCACTCGACTCCGGCAATATTTACTGACATGTTCATTACAGTTCAACCTCCTTTGCGTTAAATACAGGTCCTTCTTTGCAGATACGCTTATTGTTCACATTGGAATGCGAATCCTTGTCCGTTGAATTGCACACACATGCAAGGCATGCTCCGATTCCGCAGGCCATATGCTCCTCCATCGAAACATAACACTCCATCTTCTGCTCCTCTGCATACTTCTTTAATGCGCGAAGCATTGGCGTCGGTCCGCATGCATAAATTACATCAGCATTCAATTTTAGCTCATGGATTGCATCAAGAATGTTTCCCTTAGTTCCCACACTTCCGTCTTCGGTCGCCGCAAACGCATCTCCCTGCTCCTGAAATTCATCCAGCAAAAACGTCTCCGCATTGCGGTATCCCATGATCGTCTGAAACTCCGCAACCCCGGAAGCCTTCATCTCCTTCGCGAGCTGAAGCATCGGAGGCACGCCGATTCCGCCGCCGATCAAAAAGGCTTTCTTCCCCGGCTCCACAGTAAATCCATTGCCGAGCGGTCCCATGATCTTAACCGTATCGCCTGCCTGAAGCTTCGAGAACTCTTCCGTTCCGGTTCCTTCACCTGTCACACGATAGACAAGCCGAAGTGTTCCTGCTTTCCTGTCAATTCCACAAAGACTGATCGGACGAGGAAGAAGCTTGCTTGCATCCTTACTGTATACCGATACAAACTGTCCCGCCTTCGCGTGTGCCGCGATCTCCTTTGTCTGTAACACCAAATCGAATATCCCGTTCGCAATCTGTTTCTGTGATACGACCGTTACATTCTCCTGAAATTTCTCACTCATACTTTGCTCCTGTTTTCTCTACTTTGCTGCAAGTGCTCCTGCAATATCTGCGATCATATCCTGTACCGCAAGTCTGGACGCATCCGCAAAATTCTCCGGTGTAATTCCCTGTTCCTTATACTTGTCCTGCTTGTAAGCCGCGATAATTCCGCGTGAGGAATTGATGATCGCACCGAGTCCGTCTTCGTTAAAGAAGTGAACCAGATCCTTACCCTGTCCGCCCTGTGCACCGTATCCCGGCACAAGAATAAACGATTTTGGCATGATCTTGCGGAGAATCTTGCCCTGCTCCGGGTACGTTGCTCCGACGACCGCACCGACATAGCTGTAGGAATCACCCATGCAGTCAGCGCCCCACTCGGCAACCTTCTCACCAACGATCTCATACAGAGGACGTCCGTCGATCAGACGATCCTGGAACTCTCCGCTGGATGGATTGGATGTCTTAACCAGAATGAAAATTCCCTTCTTTTGTTCCTTGCATACATCAACAAACGGCTTGATTCCGTCGGTTCCAAGATATGGATTGACCGTTGCAAAATCCTCATTAAAAGTCGAATAACTCTTGCTTCCGATCTGTACTTTGCCGAGATGTCCGGTTGCATAAGCGGTAGAAGTAGATCCGATATCGCCTCGTTTTACATCACCGATCACGACAAGATCCTTCTCATGGCAGTAGTCAACGGTCTTCTGAAAAGCTTTCACACCCTCGATACCAAACTGCTCATACATTGCAATCTGTGGCTTTACAGCCGGAATCAGATCATAGGTTGCATCTACGATTGCTTTATTATACTGCCAGATTGCCTCTGCAGCGCCTGCCGGAGTCTCACCGAACTCTGCAAATGCTGCTTTCTGAATATGCTCCGGTACATAAGATAACATCGGATCGAGTCCAACGACGATCGGTGCATTTGTTTTCTTGATTTTGTCTGTTAATTTGTTAATCATACTGTTCCCTTTCTCTGGAATAAATTGTTAAATTTATTTTTAATTATTTTTCACTATATACAATGTTTCCATCACAAATGGTGAGTTTCACACGTCCTGTCACTTCACGTCCATCGAACGGTGTATTTCTTCCTTTGGACGCAAACGTATTCTTATCAATCTTATATGTTTCATTCGGATCAAAGATTACAACATCCGCTTTCTTACCCGGCTGGATATCTCCCTTGTCGATGCCAACGATACGGGCAGGATTATAGCTCATCTTCTCTGCCATCTGCATCGGTGTCAGATATCCTCCGAGAACCAGTTCAGAATAGGTAAGGCATGCAGCCGTCTCAAGTCCGACAATACCAAACGGTGCTTTCTTCATGGAAGTATTCTTATCATCAAAGGTATGCGGTGCATGATCCGTTGAGATTACGTCCATAATGCCATCTCTTAAACCTTCTTTTAACGCTTCAACATCCTTCTTCGTACGAAGCGGCGGATTCATCTTATAATTGGTGTCTGCATCCGTCTCATGCGGGATCAGTATTCCGTTCTCGATCTGCGGCACGAACTTCTTAATATCATCTGAGGTCAGTGTAAAATGATGCGGGCATACTTCCGCACTCACCTTAAGCCCCTCTTCTTTTGCCGCTTTCACCATCTTAACGGAATCTTCCGTTGAGCAATGGCACAGATGAAGCTGTGCGCCGGTCTCCTTGCTGAGCACGATATCTCTTGCGATAATGACATCCTCGACGGAATTCGTAATGCCCGGCATTCCCAGTTCTTTAGCTTTCTCATCTGCATTCATAACACCACCGTGCACCATATTGATGTCCTCACAGTGTGCCAATACCGGAATACCGTATTTTGCGGCTTCCTTCATTCCTTCGCGATAGACCTGCGCATTCATAACGGATTTTCCATCCTCGCTGATTGCCGGAATTCCGGCTTCAACCATTCCCTTGATATCTGCAAGTTCCTGTCCTTTCTGCCCCCTGGTAACCGCTCCGACCTGCAATACATGAATGCAGTGTCTGCTTGCCGCCTTGGTGTGAACATACTCGACCACATCCGGATTGTCTACGACCGGTTTCGTGTTCGGCATCGTAAGCACCGTTGTATATCCGCCGTGTGCCGCAGCTGCCATACCAGTAAAAATATCTTCCTTCTGCTCGAATCCGGGATCACGAAAATGCACATGCATATCAATAAATCCCGGCATCACATAACAGCCTTTTGCCTCGATCACCTGATCGTCCTTCTTCGCCTTCAGTGTCTTGGCAATCTCTTTTACCTGATCGTTTTCAATTCTCACATCCGCAACCTCGTCCATTTTGGTTGCAGGATTGATCACACGACCACCTTTAATCAATAATGACATATACTCAATCCTTTCCTTTTGTTAAAAGAACATTTTATTTATTTTACTTAGTTTTTGCAGTGACAACCGATGATAAGCTTCCTGCCACGGTCCTGTTTCCTTTCATCTTATATGCACGCACTTTATAATAATACGTTTTCCCTGAGGACAGATTCTTATCCTGATAAGACGTCCGTTTTGTTGTTGCAACCTTCTTATAAGTTCCGTTCTTGCTCGTTGCACGATAGACTTCGTAGCCCTTCGCCCCGGATACTTTTGTCCAGTTTAACTTCGCGGTATTCTTCGCAGTACCTGCAATCCTTGCATTCGTCACCTTGCCGATGCTTGCACCGGACTTATCCGAAAACGCTTTAATGCAGAGGTTACCGAACGGATAGTTGTACTGATCCACAAACTCTGCGAAATCGATCCACCGGCCGTTGCGGTAGATAAAGCTTTGATTATAATCGATGTATGCATTTGCCGTCAGATGCGAATTGGATCCGGATTGCTCCATATCAATTCCTGCGGTCTTATTTCCGATTTCCACAACAACGGAATAGTATGTCCCCTTTGCCACGGATACCGCTTTCTTAAGCGGAATCGTATAGTTACCGGCATAAGTCGTCTTTCCGCTGACTGTCGCCGCAAGTATGCCGCTGCGCGGATTCGAACGTTTCGCAAGATTCGTGTAAACCTTGATCGTATACGGCACATTCCGGTCTTCGTTCAACGCGATCGCGACGGCGCGAAGCTGCTCATTTGCAGCGCCTTTTACTTCAAATACATTGGCATACTTCGTTGTAATCTGCGTCTTAAATCCTCTGGAGACCGAGGAGCAGCCGTCATACTGATAGTTAAAATCGTAATTATCGGCAGGTTCAAAATCCATGATCCACACATCATCATCGATTCCTTTATCATAATATGAAATCCAGAAATAACTTTTGATATTATTGCCGGTTTCATCCGACCAGCTGTTGCGCACGAGCCACGCTCCGTCACCTTCCGGTGTTGTCATGAAATTGGTTGCAGGGAAATCATCATCCCATCCCACTATATTGACCGCGTGATCCGCAGCAATATCTGTCGGGCAGTAAAACGTTGCAACCGTCTCCCCTGTCTTCTCGTAGAAAACCGTCGTATCATAGACGCCAAGCTGATCGCCTGTATGAAGCGAAATTCCCGCAGATCCGTGTTTAACAATCTCTTTCTTGACGTTCTGCGGCTCATTATGAATATTCAGGATATAAACATTCTGCAAATGTGCCACGTCTTTACTGAATGCATAAGAGGAATCCAACACCCAAATCTTCGACGCCTCCCTGTATGGAAGACTCGCCTCCGGAATCAGTCCCTGCCACTGCAAAAGTGTGCGCGCACACAATGTAAGATTTCCGCCCGAGTTCAGATACTGATCTGTACGCAACATATCTTCATACGTGCCTCCAAGCGGGTCCTCCTCATTATGATACGTATAATAAGCAAGCTGCAACTCACTGAGATCCAGACTCCTGTCTGCAATCTTATCGTCATGAATCAGGTCAAATTCCGCAAGTCCCACCGCGGAAAAAGCCCAGCAGGTATTGTAACTTCCCTGCATTCTCGTTCCCGGATAGATCTGTTGCAGTTCTTCCACATCATACTGATACGCCGATGGAAGGCTGGCAGCATTGGATGTTCCAACTGCCGCAAAAGATAGGATCACTGTCGATGCAGTGCCTATCAGGATTTTCGAAACAAATCGGTTCATACGCACTCCTGTATCCTGTTTACTCTGTATATTAAACACATTATAGATTGCGTGAGCACCTACTGTCAACCGGACATGACAAAAGACAGAGACAAAATCCTTACTCGATTTCATCTCTGTCTTTTTCATCCATTTACTTTGCAGCGATCACATCTGCCATATCATAATGTCCTGCGCCCTTGCCATGTAAGAACTTGGCCGCTTCCACAGCGCCTTTTGCAAATACTGCCTTGGAATATGCGGTATGCTTGAACTCGATCACCTCATCCTGTCCGGCGAAGATCACTTCATGTTCACCAACGATATTACCACCACGGACGGAAGAAATACCAATCTCATACGGATCTCTCTTCTTGCGCTCCTGACTTCTGTCATACTTGTAAGTATACGCCTCGTCAAGCGCCTCATTCATGGAATCCGCCAACGCAAGTGCAGTACCGCTCGGAGCATCCAGCTTCTGATTGTGATGTTTCTCCACGATCTCCATATCAAAGCCGACCGGTGCAAATACCGTTGCCGCCTTCTTCAACAATTCCATCAGTGTATTGATACCGAGTGACATATTCGCCGACTTTAAGATTGCCACCTTCTCATATGCCTTCTCGACTTTCGCAAGCTGTTCCTCCGACAAGCCCGTTGTACAGAGCACAACCGGAATCTGTTTCGCAACACAATGCTCGATCAGCGCATCCACTGCCTTCGCATTGGAAAAATCAATAATTACGTCTGCCTCAACATCACAATCCGCAAGACTTTTAAATACCGGATAATCATTTTTGATTCCATCGTAAGTATCGATTCCCGCAACGATTTCAATGTCCGGGTCCTGTGCGCAGATACCGGTAATGCACTGTCCCATCTTGCCGTTGCAGCCGTTCATAATCGCTCTTGTCATCTCTATCATCTGTCC
>CAKRKX010000053.1 GCA_934358675.1 uncultured Agathobacter sp.
AATCTGTTCCGTGTGTCGGGAAAGCAAAGCTCAAAAGAGGTAGAGCAGATCCATCTTGCGGCGACGCGCACGCCGAGAGAGGAGCTGACACTGGTTGCGCGCGAGATCAATAAACTCATCCGTCAGGGATACCGCTACCGGGAGATGGCGGTCGTGACCGGATCGATGGAAGCATATCAGAATTATATCGAGCCGCTGTTTGGCAAGTACGAGATTCCGTACTTTATGGATACGACAAAAGAAGTGTTGTTTCATCCTTTTACGGAGTTTATCCGTGCGGGACTTGAGGTGATCGGCAGTGATTTTGGTTATGAGGCGATCATGCGTTTCCTGCGCTGCGGATTCAACGGAATCGAGGAAGATGAAATTGACCGACTGGACAATTATCTTCTTGCGACAGGCATCCGTGGGAAAAAGGCATGGAGCAAGCGATGGCTCAAGTTGCCGGGACGCTCGCAGCTTTATGATCTGGAGCGACTGGATGCGCTGCGTGTGCAGATATGGGAGAGCCTTTTGCCACTTTCTGAAGTGTTTGCCGATCCGAAGGCGACGGTGCACGACGGAATCGTGGCATATTACAAAGTGCTTGTAGGGCTGGATATTGAGCGGCAGTTGTGGGCGCGTGAGCAGCAATATCTGGAACAGAATGAGCAGACCAAAGCAAAAGAATATGGACAGATTTATAAAATTGTCCTTCAACTTTTTGAAAAATACAATGAATTACTGGGTGAGGAGCCGCTTGCAATTGACGATTTTACCGAGGTGCTGGATGCGGGACTGTCTGCGGCATCGGTTGCGGTCATTCCACCGGGATATGACAGCGTAACCTTCGGTGATATCGAGAGAACACGACTTAATCATATTAAGATTTTATTTTTTGTAGGCGTCAATGACGGTATTATTCCGAAGTCCGCGAATGCGGGAGGCATCATTTCGGAGTACGAGAGGGAGGCACTTCTGGAAGCGAATATGGAACTGGCGCCGGGAGCCAGAGAGCAGGCTTTTATACAGAGGTTCTATCTGTACCGGAATCTGACAAAGCCTTCGGAGCAGCTTTATATCAGTTATGCGAAAGTCGACAGTGAGGGCAAGGCGATCCGCCCGTCGTATCTGATCGGAGTCATAAAGAAACTATTCCCGAAACTGGATCTTCAAAACGTTGAGAATATTGAGGCGAGAGAGGATTTCTATACGAAGAATGCGGCAATCGATTATCTGATCCACGGAGAGCGTGATGATGCGTGGTATGCGCTGGCAAATTATTTCCTGCATGGACTACAGAGTGAGCAGGAGATGATCGGGCGGCTTTTGTCTGCTTCGTATGCCTGCTACGAGAATACGCCGATCAGCCGTGGTGTGGCGCTTGCGCTATACGGAAGAAAGATGGAAGGAAGCGTAACAAGGCTGGAACGCTTCGCGGCGTGTGCATATGCGCATTTTCTTCAATTTGGATTAAAACTTTCGGAGCGTCAGACGAGCTGCTTCGAGAGTGTGGATATGGGTAACATCTATCATGCGGCATTGCAACGGTACAGTTTGAAGCTGGAAGACTCGCCGTATGACTGGTTCGGCGTGCCGGATGAGACAAGGGAGGCACTTGCGGCGGAGGCGATGCAGGAAGCCATCGAAGGCTATCCTGATATGAGTATCTATGCCTCGGCGGAGAGCCAGTATCGCACGAAACGCATGATGCGCATTTTCCAGCAGACTGTGTGGGCATTGACGAAGCAGGTGCGTGCGGGACAGTTCGTGCCGAAAGAATTTGAGGTGCGCTTCTCGGAACTTGACCATATGGATGCACTCGAATACGCGTTGTCCGATGATGTGACGATGAAGCTGACCGGACGCATCGACCGCATGGACACGTTTGAGGATGGCGAGCGGCTTTGCGTTAAAGTTATTGATTATAAATCGGGAAACACTTCGTTTGACCTGATTCGTATTTATCAGGGACTGCAGCTTCAGCTTGTGGTGTACATGAACGCGGCGATGGAGCTTGGCAAGGCGAAGAATGCGACAAAGGATGTTCTCCCGGGCGGTATTCTCTATTACCACATCGATGATCCGGTGTTGGATGCCGACGCAGAACTGACGGATGCCGATGCAGAACATGCGTTGCTTCAGGCGCTCCGACCGGACGGGCTTGTGAATGCCGATGCGCAGGTGTATCTTGCAATGGATGAAAACTTAGAGGGCAAGTCGGAAGTGATTCCGGTCGAACTCAAGAAGTCGGGAGAATTATCGGCGCGCTCGAAAGTGGCAACGACCGAACAATTCGGTGTGATCGAGGAGTATGTGCACAACAAGATCGCGGAGCAGGGAAAGAAGATCTATGCGGGCGATGTCAGTGTGAATCCGTACCAGAGCGGAACGGAATGCAGTTGTAATTTCTGTCCGTATGCATCGGTGTGCGGCATCGACACGAAGATTCCGGGATACGGATACCGGCATCCGGAATCCTTGAAGAAGGATGAAGTGATAGAGCGGATGCAGATTACAAATGCAGAAAAGAAACACATAGACTAAAAAACAAATCAAAGTTTAATAAATGCGAGACGATTGCGGATAAAATGAAAAAGCAATGAAATGAGGGTGTAGGACAAAAGGAGGCGCAGCGCATGCAGTGGACCAAAGAACAACAAAAAGTCATCGATTTAAGAGACAGAGATATCCTGGTCTCGGCTGCAGCCGGTTCCGGTAAGACGGCGGTGCTTGTCGAGCGCATTATTAAGCGCGTCACAGACCAAAAGAATCCGATCGATATCGACCGTCTTCTTGTCGTGACTTTCACCAAGGCGGCTGCGGCTGAGATGCGTGAGCGTATCGGCGCGGCAATTGATAAGCAATGTGAGGATCATCCATTTGATGCGCATTTGAGAAGACAGTCTGCACTCATTCATAATGCGATGATCACGACCATTGACAGTTTCTGTCTGTTTGTGGTGCGCAACCATTTTGAGGAGATTGATTTAGATCCGAATTTCCGCATCGCGGATGAGGGAGAGATCCGTCTTCTGGAGCAGGATGTCTTAGACCGCGTTTTTGAAGAAAATTATGAAGCGGAAAATGCGCCATTTCTTGCTTTGATCGATGCGTACTCCAACAAGCGGAGCGATCAGGCGGTGCGCGATATGGTGAGCAAGCTGTACCGGATGTCGCTGAGCAGTCCGTGGCCCGAGGAGTGGATCAGTGCGCTCGCAAAACCTTATGAGGCGAGTGATGCGAAAGAACTGTTACAGTCCGAGATGATGCGGGATCTGACGGAACATGTGCGGCTGGTTCTTGTTGATATGCGAAGACAATTGGAAAAGCTGCATGGCATCGCAATCCAACCGGATGGACCGCAGGTATATACACCAACGATTGAGCAGGATATGGCGCTTCTTGAGGGTGTGGAAGAGGCGGATGATTACGAGAAGCTTTCCGGCTTTTTTGCGGGACTTAAGTTTGGAAATCTCTCTCCAATCCGCAAGTTTGCCGGAGATGTCTTAAAGAAAGAAGCGGTACAAAACGGAAGAAATGCAATCAAGAAAGAAATCGACGAGATTAAGAAGGGGTACTTTGCAATGGACGTTGAGGCATTGTACGAACAGATTGTACGCCTTCGCCCGGTGGCAGAAGAACTGGTGCAGTTGACACTTTCTTATTCAAAAGAGATGGATCTTGCCAAGAGAAAGAAGCGTATTGTGGATTTCTCGGATATCGAGCATTTTGCTTTAAGGATTCTGGTGGATGGCAGGACAAAGACACCGACGACTACGGCTGCCGAGTTTCGCGCGCATTTTGCGGAGATCATGATCGACGAGTATCAGGACAGTAACCTGGTACAGGAAGCTATCATGCGCTCGATTTCCAAAGAAGCGGACGGCGGTCATAATATGTTTATGGTCGGCGATGTCAAGCAGAGTATTTACCGGTTCCGACTGGCGAGACCGGAGCTTTTTATGGAGAAATATGGTCGGTTTGAGGTTACGGATAGCGTGCATCAGAGGATCGATCTGCACCAGAATTTCCGAAGCCGTCAGCAGGTGGTGGATTTCTGCAACGACATCTTCTATAAGATCATGAATCCGGACCTGGGGCGTGTGGCGTATGATGAGGATGCGGCGCTGAATTGCGGCGCAGCCTATCCGGAAATTGAGGAAGTGGCGGAGAAAAGCACCGAAGCGATCAATGCCAAATCATCCTGTGGAATGTGTGAGCATCCGATTGGTACCTTTAACATGGATGCGGAGTTGCTTCTTGTGGATGAGCAGGATGAACTCCTGGCAGACCAGCCGGATCTGGACAAGCGGCGGCTGGAGGCACATCTTGTCGCAACGCGCATTCAGCAGTTGATGCGGGATGGCAGAGTGACGGACAAGGCAACCGGAGAGCTTCGTGCACCGAAGTATTCGGATATTGTCATTCTTTTTCGAAGTCTGAAAAACTGGGGAACGGATTTTGTACAGGTGCTCAGCGAGCACGGCATTCCGGCGCATGTGGAGTCGGCGACCGGATATTTTTCGGCGCTGGAAGTGCAGACGGTTCTTAACATGCTCCGCATTCTTGACAATCCGTATCAGGATATCCCGATGGCTGCGGTGTTAAAGTCGCAGATCGTCGGACTCGATGAGGAGGAACTGGCGCAGATCCGCGTCAGTGACGAGACAGTGCCTTTTGCGGCAGCGGCACTTGCTGCGATGCAGGAGGAAGACGCGGATGAAAAATTGAGAGAATTTTATGAAACGTATACGCTTCTTCGAGGCATGCGGGATCTGCCGATTCATGAGCTGATCCAGAAGATACTTGATGTGACGGGATACGGAAGCTACGTTGCGGCGCTCCCTGCCGGTGAGCGGCGGGCGGCGAACCTTGCGATGCTCATCGAAAAAGCGAATGATTACGAGAAGACAAGTTACCGCGGGCTGTTTCACTTTGTGCGCTACATCGATCTGTTGCAGAAGTATGAGATTGATTTCGGTGAGGCGGACACGACCGGAGAGAATGCGGATGTTGTGCGCATCATGACGATCCATAAGAGTAAGGGACTGGAGTTCCCGATCGTGTTTGTGTCGGGCCTGGCAAAGAAATTCAACCAGATGGATGCCAACGAGAAACTGGTCGTGCACCCGGATCTCGGCATGGGCATCTGTGAGATCAGTGGGCAGCCAAAGCGACAGAAAAGCTGTCTGTTCCGCTCGGAGATCGCGGACAAGATCAAGCGCGAGAATCTCGGAGAGGAACTACGTGTTCTCTATGTTGCGCTGACGCGAGCGAAGGAAAAGCTGATCTTAAGCGGTGTCATTAAGGATGAGGCGAAGACGATCGGCCAGTATGAGGGCAATGTCACCGAAAAACATCCGATCAGCTATCGACAGCGTGTCGGGGCGTCCGGTTATCTGGACTGGATTTTGCCTGCGATGCTTTCTTACCCGGAGCGTTACACGATCGGTGTAGTGAAGCCGGAGAATATAGTGATGGAACAGGCAGCGGCAGCGGCGGAGGCGCGCATGGATTATGACGCCCTGATGCGGCGGATCGGGCAGGCGGATGCCGAGCAGGAAGAGAAATATGAAACGCTGTTTGCCTATGAGTATCCGTATCGGAGCGAGGCGGGAAAGAAGAGCAAATATTCGGTATCGGAGTTAAAGCACGATTCGATGGTGTTAAAATATGACCATAGCGAGGGCGAAGCGGAGGTGCCGCAGTTCTTACTGGAGGAGCATGAATGCTACATTCCGGATTTTGCGCAGGATGAGGAACAGGGTGAAGTCTCCGGTGAGGTCAATCAGGGTGCGCTCCGCGGTACGGCGGTGCACCGTGTGATGGAATGTCTGGATTTTGTGGCATTGGCAGAGGTGGATACGACGGATGTCGATGCGGTAGAACGCTTTGTGCGGGGAGAACTTGACCGTATGACGGCAGCGGGCGAGCTTACAATCGAGCAGGCGGATCTTGTGATTCCGTCGATGATCGAGGGCTTTGTGCGAAGTGAGGTTGCCACGCGGATGGCGCAGGCTGCGTTGCGCGGGGATCTCTATCGGGAGAAGCCGTTTGTCATGCAGTATGAGGATGTGCTGGTGCAGGGAATCATCGACGTATTCTGGCTGGAGGAGGATTCCATTGTGTTGCTCGATTACAAGACGGACCGCGTGCGTCAGGCGCAGGAACTGGTGCTTCGCTATCAGAAACAGCTTGAGCTGTATGCGGATGCGTTAAGCCGCGTATTTTCAAACAAAGAAAAGCAGATAAACGCGAAGGAACGGCTGATCTATTCGTTCCGTTTGCAGGAGGTTGTAAATTTATGAGTCAGATCATTTTAGCGTCCGCATCACCGCGGCGCAAGGATTTACTGGAGCAGATCGGAATGGAGTTTGAGATCTGCCCGGCAAAAGGCGAAGAGATCATTACGGAGAGCCGGCCGGATGCGGTCGTGCTGGAACTGTCCCGACAGAAAGCCGAGGAAGTGGCGGCGGGCGTGCTTACATACAATGAACTGCACCCGGATCTTGCAACACCACAGGATATTCTTGTGATCGGAGCGGATACGGTTGTTGCCTATGAGGATGAAATCCTCGGCAAACCGAAGGACGAAGCCGATGCAAAGCGAATGCTTTCCCTTTTGCAGGGAAATACGCACAGTGTGTACACCGGCATTACGCTCGTATTCATTGACAAGAACGGAAGAACCGGGGAACATCGCTTTTTCGAGAAAACCGATGTCACGATGTACCCGATGGATGACGAGGAGATCGCGCGCTATGTTGCATCGGGAGAACCGATGGACAAAGCAGGAAGTTACGGCATTCAGGGGCGATGTGCAATCTTCATTAAACAAATTGAGGGCGATTATAACAATGTGGTCGGTCTTCCGGTTGCGAGACTTTATCAGGAACTGCGCCGCGTGGGGTATGATCTGAAGTTGTAGGCATTTTTCAGAATAAATATATTGTAGCAAATGCAGAACTTCGGTATAATACTGTTGAGTCTGACGTATATGTTACAAAGGAAAAGAATTTGTCCGGTGTAAGACCGGTTTATAAAAGATATAAGGAGGACGTAGCGATGTACGAATATGATGATGAGGTCTTGGAGTATTTTCTGGAGCATCAGCAGCAGCTTTTTTCGGAAGATGTAGCGGAGACGCCGGAGGAAGCAGAAGAGTTCTTGGAGGATTGTATGGCGGTTGTATGCCAGAACCTTAAGGATGTAAAGGATTATTTTGATGAAGCGGGAATGGACATTGCCGGAATGAGCGATGAGGATATCCTTGATGCGAGCGAAGTATTTGCACTGCCGGGTGGACGTTTCCTGATTGTTGAGGGATAGATCAGTGAGAAGAAAATTTGATCGAGTGATCGGACTTATGGCTGCGATCAGTCTTGCGACGGTGACGCTTACCGGATGCAAGGTGGGCGATACGCAGATCAAGCTGGAGTCGATCCGACTGTCAAATCACAAGAATGTTTTTATAATTAACGATTACAAATGTTCGCTCAAGAGGGCAAAGCTTTATCTGAGCAATTACCGGAATCTGTACGGTTCGGCTTACGGGCTGGATCTGTGGCAGTATGATTTCGGTGATGCGTCGCTCGGGGATTACGTCAAGGATGTGACGATTCAGGAATTGGCGCGTATCGCGTGTATGGATCTGATCGCCGAGCAGCAGGAGATGTCGCTTACGAGCGAGGAAGAAGATCTCGTAAAAAAAGCGTCGCAGGAATATTACGATTCGCTCAGCGATGCGGAGAAATCCTATATGGATGTGCATGAGACGGATATCGAGGAGGCGTACAAAGATTATGCTTTGGCGGAGAAACTGTATCAGACTCTGACACAGGGAATCGATGAGGAAGTCAGTGATGATGAGGCGCGTGTGATCCGCGTGCAGCAGATCTATGTGGCGGATAAGAACACGGCACAGGAAGTAAAAAAGAAGCTGGACATCGGAGAGGACTTTGCATCGGTAGCCGGTGCCTACAATCAGAAAGGCAAGGTCGAGATCACGGTTGCGCGTGGCGATTATCCGCAGGATGTTGAGAATATTGCGTTTAATCTTGACAATGATGCCTGCTCGGATATGATCGAGGCAGAGGATGGTTACTATTTTATCAAGTGCCTGAATAAGTTTGAGGAGCAGCTTACGGAAGAGAACAAGAGCAATATCCGCATCAAGCGCGAGAAGGAGCAGTTTGAGGACACGTATCAGGAATTTGTGGATTCTTCCACGTTTGAGATGAATGATTCGCTGTGGAACGAGATCACATTGGATGATACGTCGGATATTACGACGAATTCGTTTTTCGATGTGTACGATAAGTATTTTACAACGGCGGATCAGACCTAAGAGAAGGAGATCGTATGAGTTGGGAATTTGACTGGCTGTATGCATTACAGCAGATCCATAATCCGGTGCTGGATAAGATTATGGTGTTTTTATCGCTGATCGGTGAAGCCGGAATCGTGTGGATCGCTCTGGCAATCGTATTTCTGATTATGAAAAAGACAAGACGCTGCGGAGCACAGATGGTGGTTGCGATGCTTCTTACTTTTATCATTGGTAATCTGATCTTAAAAAATGCGATCAGTCGTGATCGGCCGTGCTGGATTGAGCCGACGGTAGCGCTGCTGGTGAAGAGTCCGACGGATTTTTCTTTTCCGTCCGGACATTCGATGAACGGATTTACCGCGGCGGTAACGATTCTGTTTTATGATAAGCGCTGGGGAATCGCGGCAGTGGTACTGGCTGCGTTGATCGCGTTCTCACGTCTTTATAATTTCGTGCATTTTCCGACGGATGTGTTTGCGGGAATTGTGATCGGAACTGTGATTGCATGTGTGACGAATGCATTGTTCGTGCGAGTTAAGAAGAAATATTAAATCAGCATTTTTTGTATAATAAAGAGTAGAATTTTTGACAGGATAACAAACGAATCCCCCGTTGTGAAACGGGGGATTTGTTGTGTATGATCGTATATGAAATTACTTTGTGAGAAGAAGCATGATGTCATTGCTTCGTTTTACGAACTTGGTCATATCATCAACCGAAAGAGGCTGGTTGGAGATTCTTGCCAGATCGTATAACTGCTCGGCAAACATCGGTACATGCTCGGAATCCTTATTCTCTAAGATATACTTAACCAGTGCATTGTTTGCGTTTAATGTCAGTGTCTGATCGGCAGCAAACATATTCGGGTCCATACCACCCATGCCGCCCATAGCGTACATCTTCATCATATCCTGCATACGTCTTCCCTGCTCGGAGAGTGTCAGAACGGATGCAACCTCATCATTCTTTAATGCTTCCACCTTAACGGTCAGCTTGTCGTTATTTAATGTCTTTTTAAATAACTCGGAGAGCGTTGTGTTTGCCTCGGTCAGATCTTCGGCATCATCCGATTTCAATGCATCGGTGACATCGGCATCGATACGCTGGAACTGATAATGTTCGTTGCGCTGCTCAAGCTGCGTGATGAAAGAAGTATCGATATTGTGGTCGAGGATGACGGCATTCATTCCCTGTTCCTTGAACAGATTGATGTACTGTCCCTGCTGAACCCTGTCGGTTACGTAGTAGACGGTGCTGCGTTCCGGTTCCTTATCCTCGGTGCTGTCGGCATTCTCTGCTGCTTTATCATCCGCATTCTCTGCGGTCGTATCTTCACTGCTTTCGGAAGAAGTATCCTCATCCTTTTTCTCTTCCTCAACAGGAGCGAGAAGTTCCGGAAGTGTCTGGTACTTGTCGTTGATATCTTTAAAGAGGATATAATCATTCATCTTATCGCAGAATTTCTCGTCTTTTAAGCAGCCGTACTTGATGAACGGGCTGATGTCATCCCAGTATTTCTCGTAAGATTCTTTGTCAGTTTTGCACATACCGATGAGCTTGTCTGCAACTTTCTTGGTGATGTACTCGGAAATCTTCTTGACAAATCCGTCGTTCTGTAAAGCGGAACGGGATACGTTCAGCGGGAGATCCGGACAGTCGATGACACCCTTAAGAAGCATTAAGAACTCAGGGATGACTTCCTTGATGTTGTCCGCGATAAATACCTGATTGTTGTATAACTTGATCGTTCCCTCGATGGAATCATACTCAGTATTGATCTTCGGAAAGTAGAGGATACCCTTCAGATTGAACGGATAATCCATGTTCAGGTGAATCCAGAACAGCGGCTCCTTGTAATCTAAGAATACCTTGCGGTAAAATTCTTTGTATTCCTCATCCGTACACTCACTTGGGTTCTTGGTCCAAAGTGGATGGATGTCGTTTAACGGAACCGGGCGCTTTACGATCTTAAGTTTGTCCTTGGCAGGAGTAACTTCAACGATTTCTTTCTCGCCGTTTTCGTTTTCTTTCTCCTCGGTCTTGGCTTCCTCGTGGATCTCCTCAACAACTTTATCGGTGTCCAGTTTGTCTTCCTTATCGATCGTTTCGTATTCTTCCGGAGCATTTGCCTTGCTTAAATAGATCTCGGTCGGCATGAAAGAGCAGTACTTCTCGATGACTTCTCTTGCGCGGTATTCGTTGGCGAACTCCAGGCAATCTTCATTTAAGAATAAGGTGATCTCGGTTCCGACACCTTCTTTGGTTCCGTCGGTCATATCGAATTCTGTGCCGCCGTCACTTGCCCAGTGTACCGGTGTTGCACCTTCTTTATAAGAAAGTGTATCGATCGTTACTTCGTCTGCAACCATGAATGCTGAGTAGAAGCCGAGTCCGAAGTGACCGATGATCTGGTCAGCATCCGATTTGTCCTTGTATTTCTCTACGAAGTCCGTTGCGCCGGAAAAAGCGATCTGGTTGATATATTCCTCAACTTCGTCGAAGGTCATTCCGAGACCGTTATCGATGAATTTTAAGGTTTTCTCCTCCGGATTAACGATGACCTGAATCTTTGCCTTGTAATCTGCAGGAAGGCTGTATTCGCCCATCATATCCAGTTTCTTCAATTTTGTGATAGCATCGCAGCCGTTTGAAATTAACTCACGATAGAAGATATCATGATCGGAGTATAACCATTTCTTGATAATAGGAAACAGGTTATCGCTGTCGATGGATAAATTTCCGTGTTTATTTGCCATGTTATGCATCTCCTTGTCTTCGTACTTTATTTGCTAATAACGATGATATTACCGAAAAAATTAAAAGTCAATAGAAAATCAGCACTCTTTTGGAATGAGTGCTAACAAATCCGGCGCATTTGCTTTAAAACAGGCATTTCACGGAATTCTAAAATCTTTATAAACAGGCTTGTACTGGACTTTTGACAAGAAAAATGTTACGATTGCAAACGCATAATAGTGATGAGGTGAAAAGTCAATGAGTGATAACAGAACGAAAGGAAGTATGACGGAGGGCAGTCCGGTCAAATGTATGCTCGCATTTGCAATCCCGATGATCGTGGGAAATCTGTTTCAGCAGTTTTACAATCTGGTGGACTCAATGATCGTCGGAAAGCTGGTCGGTGCGGATGCACTTGCGGCAGTCGGAGCGTCCACGGCGATCACAATGCTTTTTGTCATGGTTGCGGTGGGAACCGGAATCGGCTGCTCGGTCGTGATCTCGCAGCTTTTCGGAGCTGAGAAGATCGAGGAGATGAAGACCGCCATTTCAACGGCGCTTCTTTCAATTGTTGTATTTTCTTTATTTTTAAGTATGTTAGGTCGTTTCTTAAGCCGCTGGATTCTGACGGTGATGGGAACACCGGACAATATTTTTGTGGGAGCGGAAGTTTATTTAAATATTTATTTTTACGGCTTTTTCTTCTTGTTTTTGTACAATGCGTTTTCGTCCGTGTTTAATGCGCTGGGCGATTCCAAAAAGCCATTGTATTTTCTGCTGTTCTCGTCCGTACTCAACATCGGACTGGATCTGTTGTTTGTAGGAAAGTTCCACTGGGGCATCGCAGGTGCGGCGTGGGCGACTCTGATCGCGCAGGCAATCTCGGCGCTTTTATCGTTTGCTGTATTGTTCTTTCGGCTGCGTTCCATCAAGTGCGGCGCGTACCGCCGGTTTGACTGGGAAATGCTTGGAAATATGACAAGAGTGGCAATCCCGACGATCGTACAGCAGTCCATGGTTTCCATCGGAATGCTTCTCATTCAGGCGGCGGTCAACCGTTTCGGATCGGTTTTTATCGCGGGATATACGGCAGCCTGCAAGATTGACGGTATGGCGATCGTGCCGATGGTCAATGCCGGTAATGCGGTATCGACGTTTGTGGCACAGAACATGGGCGCGGGCAAGCCGGAGCGTGCGAAAAAAGGCTACCATATCGGACTGGTTATGGCGGTATCGATCGGACTGGCAATCGGCGTATTCCTGTTCTTCTTTGGAGATGTGTGTGTCGGTGCTTTCATGGATGCGGCGACGGACGGAGAATCGATCGCGATGGGCGCGCAGTATATTGCTGTGGTATCCATGTTCTATTTTGTTATGGGTGCGATGAATACGACCTCTGCGGTACTCCGCGGTGCCGGAGATATGGGCTGGTTCATGTCGGTCACGCTGATCAATCTGTTTATGCGTGTGGCACTCACTTACATTTTTGCGGATGCGACCGCCGGAATGATCATTATGTGGGCAAATCCGATCGGATGGGCCTGCGGATTTATCGTTGCTTTTATCCGTTACCGTCAGGGTGGATGGAAGAAAGTGAAACTAATATAGAAGAAAGAGAAAGATTCAGAAGCGATGTGTAAACAGTGAGCAGCATCGCTTTCTGATAAAAATATAAACATCATATAATTTTGGAGGATAACAATATGTTAGAAGCAGGAATCAAAGGAACAAAGGAAATCATGGTAACAAACGAGAATACCGCAAAGACTATGGAAAGCGGCACACTCGACGTATTTGCAACACCGGCAATGATCGCGTTAATGGAGAACACGGCATATGAGAGCGTTGCATCAGAACTCGAAGAGGGAAGCGGAACAGTCGGAACCGCATTAAATGTTAAGCATGTGGCAGCAACACCGGTTGGTATGAAAGTTACCTGTGAGACCGAACTGATCAAAGTGGACGGACGCGCACTCACATTCTCTGTTAAGGCTTTCGATGAAAAAGGCCTGATCGGTGAGGGCGAGCATGAGCGTTTTATCGTATTCAATGAGAAGTTCCAGGCAAAAGCTGATGCAAAACTTGAGAAATAATGTTATACGATAAAGATATCAGAGAGCCTCTGTTTGAGTTTTTGGAGGACCGGTACGGCAAAGTGCGCCTTCTCGAAGAACAGGTGATGGGGCAGTCTCGTGCGGATATCGTGATGGTCGTGCCGAAAGCACTCTACGGAATCGAGATCAAAAGCGATGCGGACACCTACGCACGTCTGGAACGACAAGTTAGGGACTATAACTTATATTACGATTATAATATGGTCGTGGTCGGAACAAGCCATGCCGCGCATATCGAGGAACATGTTCCGGACTGGTGGGGCATCATCACGGTGGAGCAGGATGGTGAGAAGACGGACTTTTACTTGATGCGTGAGGCAAAAAACAATCCCGAAATGGATTGGAGTCGCAAGATCGAGATCCTCTGGCGGCCGGAGCTTGCACATATTCAGGAACGGAACCGCATGGCTGCGTATAAACAGAAAAGCAAGCGTTTTGTTGCGGATAAGATTGTGGAGAAGATCGAGCCGGAAATTCTTTCCGAGCAGCTCTCCGAGGAACTTTTTGAGCGTGATTATACGAAGATATGGGAGCAGATTCAGACATTCCGCAAGGAGAACGGGCAGAAACCGAGGCGCAGAAGAAGACGCAGGCGCGTGAAGAAAGCAACAAATAAGAACTGAAAATCTTCCGTAAATGAAATCCGGATTGAAGAAATGTGTCGGGGTGACAAAATATGGTAAATGAAATCCGAAAGCAAAAACAATCGCAGGAAAAAGCAGAGAATAAAGATGTACAGATCTACGTCATGACACATAAGCCGTTTGTAAAGCCGGATGATCCAATCTATGTGCCGGTTCATGTGGGAAGAAGTGCGTGGAGACAGGCTCATCCGGGCGAAGAATCCGAACTTTTGTCTTATGTCGGGGATGATTCCGGCGAGAATATTTCGGATCAGAACTGTTATTACAGTGAACTGACAGGTATGTACTGGGCATGGAAGAATGCGGATGCGGATTACATCGGTATCTGTCATTACCGGCGCTATCTGCTCGATCATGACGGAGCTCTGTTTGACCGGGAGAAAATTAAAACAGTCCTTAAGGATTACGACGTGATCACGACGAAGAATCTGCAATTGAATTTTCCGTATGAGGAAGGGTTTGTGCATCATCATAAGAAGGTGTATCTTGATACGACGGCGGAGGTCTTGCAGGAATTATATCCTGAATATACAAATACCTTTCAGACGCTTGTCAAGGAAAAGCACACGTATTTCGGCAATATGGTGATCACGCGAAAAGAGACATATGATGCATATTTGACGTGGCTTTTTGACATCTTATTTACCGTGCAGGCGAGAGTCAAAGTCGAGGAGGAGGATTCCTACCACCGGCGCATTTTCGGATTTATCTCAGAATTTCTGCAGTATGTGTGGATCGTGCATAACCGGTTAAACGTTTATGAATGCATGGTCGGCATGCTCGGGGAGAAAGCGGAAGTCACGGAGACGAAGCGGAAGCTTGCAGGGTATTTTAAGGAAAAGGATTACGATGGTGCCAAGCAGTATTTTCTTGAGGCAAGGCGTGCGCGCCCGGATCTTCTGATGGAGGCTTCGGATATCACGGGGGAACTTCATATGTGTATGGAGATTATCGCGATCGCAGGTCTTGAACAGGAGAAGTATGATACGAATCTGCTGGAACGGTGCAACGAGTTTGATAAGCTGATGCATTTTGGAAATGAACTCAATCGTCTGGCTCTGTCTGTGATTCGCAGCGAGGAAGATGACGCTTTAAGACAGTGGGCGAAGGAAAATCAGGTGAGTGATGTGGCTTTGCAGGCGGCAATAGCGGTCATGCGCGCAGCGGAATAGCGGTCTTGTATCACAAAAAGTACAGATAAGTTGTTTTGCAAAAATCACATCTTTGGTATAATACTCCCTAGGAGTACTAGGAAAGGATGAAAAAAGATGCTCGAACTGAAAAATGTAGGGTTTCAGGCGGAGGACGACAACAAGGAGATCCTTCGTGATGTCAGCCTGAAAATTGATGATAAGATTGTTGTGATCACGGGACCGAACGGTGGCGGTAAGTCAACACTTGCCAAAGTGATCGCGGGAATCGTGCAGCCGACAAGCGGACAGATCCTCTTAGACGGTGAAGATATTACAAATTACAGTGTGACCGAACGCGCAAAGGCAGGAATCAGTCTTGCATTCCAGCAGCCGGTACGGTTCAAGGGACTGACCGTGCGGGATCTGATCACGATCGCAGCCGGACATGACCTGACGATGGACGAGGCGTGCTCGTACCTGTCAGAGGTTGGTCTGTGTGCGAAGGATTACATTGACCGAGAACTGAATGCGAGTCTTTCCGGCGGAGAGATCAAGCGTATCGAGATTGCAACTATTCTGGCGCGTGGATCAAAGTTTTCGGTATTTGATGAGCCGGAGGCGGGAATCGATCTGTGGAGTTTCCGCAGCCTGATCCATGTGTTTGAGAAGATGCAGCGCGAGAACAACGGAACCATCCTGATCATCAGCCATCAGGAGCGCATTTTAAACATTGCAGACAAGATTATCTATATCAAGGACGGAATGGTAGAAAAGTACGGACCGAAGGAAGAAGTTCTTCCGGGACTGATGCACACATCCAAGGCGGGATGCGATGTCCTTATGAACAAGATGGAGGATTAAGATGATTGACGAGATTGGTAAAAGCCTGCTGAAGGAAGTCGCCGACTTAGATGCGCTTCCGGTAGGAGCATATAACGTCCGTGTCAACGGAGAGAGCAGTGAGCGCAACACCACTGCCAATATTGACATCGTCAGCAAGACTGACAAATCCGGCATCGACATTATCATCAAGCCGGGAACGAAGAATGAGAGTGTCCACATCCCTGTCATCCTCTCACAGAGCGGTATGAAAGAGATGGTGTATAACGATTTTTATGTTGGGGAAGACTGCGATGTCACGATCGTGGCAGGATGCGGCATCCACAACTGCGGTGGCGGAGACAGCGCGCATGACGGTCTGCATCGCTTTTTCGTCGGGAAAAATGCGAAAGTCCGCTATGTGGAGAAACACTACGGCGAAGGCGACGGAAGAGGCAAGCGTGTGATGAATCCGACGACCGAAGTGCATCTCGAGGAGGGCGCATCGATGCTCCTTGAGGCAACACAGATTTCCGGAATCGATGATACGCTCCGCAGAACGATCGCAACCCTTGCGGAAAATGCGACACTTGAGGTGCAGGAGAAAGTCCTGACAACCGGTGAGCAGAATGCGGTGTCCGAGTTCGTTGCGGACTTGAATGGAGACGGAAGCAGCTGTAACATTGTCAGCCGTACCGTGGCAAGGGACAAGAGTACCCAACATTTCAGCAGCACCTTAAACGGTAATGCAGCCTGCAGCGGACATACGGAGTGTGATTCTATTATTATGGATTCTGCCAGGGTAGCCGCAAGCCCGCAGCTTACCGCCGCAAACGTTGACGCAAGTCTGATCCACGAGGCTGCGATCGGCAAGATTGCCGGAGAACAGCTCTTAAAACTCATGACGCTCGGATTGACCGAACAGGAAGCAGAGGAGCGCATTGTAAGTGGATTCTTAAAATAGATCAATTAAACTGCATAAATTTAATCATTGAATATATCAATTACTGTGATAAAATTCTATCATAGTTTTTGATATATTTTAATTTTGAAAGAAGGAACAACATGAAGAATTTTGAAAAATATGAACGACAGTATTTTCTCCCACCGGTATGCGAGTACGACTGGGTGAAGAAAGATTACATAGATAAGGCACCAATCTGGTGTTCCGTAGATTTAAGAGACGGTAATCAGGCTTTGATCGAGCCGATGAGCCTGGATGAGAAGCTGGAGTTTTTCCAGATGCTCGTTGACATCGGATTCAAGGAGATCGAGGTTGGTTTCCCGGCAGCGTCCGAGACGGAGTTCATCTTTATGCGTACACTGATCGAGCGCGACATGATCCCGGATGATGTTACCGTGCAGGTTCTGACACAGGCGCGTGAACATATCATTAAGAAGACGTTCGAGGCGGTAAAAGGCGCACCGCACGCAGTTATCCATCTGTAC
>CAKRKX010000054.1 GCA_934358675.1 uncultured Agathobacter sp.
CTCTCCGCCTGCGACAAACGCAGATAATCCGGCTTATGATCCGCCGCATTCTCTGCCTTGCCTTCTTCATAAAGAATCGCGCCGAGTGCCGCAACCGAGGCCGCGCGCTGCTTGTTGCAGTGCGCCGGAGCATACTGATAAGACACCTTACAATGTTCCGCGATAAATTCACGGAATACCGGCACGCCATCACCCAAAAATACAACCGGGCGTCCCATCGCATTCACTTTCTCCACGATTTCCTCAATCTGTACCACACACTGCGGCAAAAGTGTCTGCATAACGCCTTTTTCAAAAGTATACAGACCTGTATAGGTCTGCTGCCGTCTCGCGTCCATCAGCGGGCAGATCACATCCGGGCAGCTCCAGATGTTGTACGCCAACGCATCCACGGTCGGAACCGAAACGATCTTTTTGTCCAAAGCAAGCGCCAGTCCCTTCGCGGTCGCAGAGCCGATACGAAGTCCGGTAAACGAGCCCGGCCCCGCCGACACAGCGATCACATCCACCGATGCGAGATCCAGCTCGATCATCTTCGCCACCTCATCCAGCATCGGAAGAAGCGTCTGCGAATGCGTCTTCTTATAATTAATGGTGTACTCACCAAGCAAATTGTCATCTTCCATGACAGCCACGCTCGCAACGAGCCCCGAGCTGTCCAATGCAAGTATCTTCATTTCTATCAGCCTTCCATTTTCTACTTCTTCAAAATTTATTCATTCCAGTCGGTCTGCTTCCGCAATTACCGATCAACAATTGTAATTTTTCTGTAATCGAAGCCTTTCTCGAGATTCTTCTCGATCGTGATCTCCTTGCGGTGCTCCGGCAGGATCTCCTCGATCAGATTCGCCCACTCGATCATCGTAAGACCGTCTCCATAGAAATAGTCCTCATAACCGATCTCATCCATCTCCTCAATGTCACCGATCCTATATACATCGAAATGGTAAAAAGGCATACGACCTTCCTCGTACACCTGCACAATGGTAAACGTCGGGCTGCAGATCGGTTCCTCGATGGAAAGTCCCTGCGCGATTCCCTGCGTCAGAACGGTCTTGCCCACGCCGAGATCCCCGACCAGTGTATAGACATCGCCCGGCTCTGCCGCACGGCCAAGTTCTTCGCCGAGCGCCAATGTCTCCTCCGGCGAGTTTGTCTCGATCACTCTTGTATTTGTGTCACTCATATTGCTTTCCCATGCTTTCTTTATTTTTTCAGCTTCAGACGGAACTTCTCAAGTTTTGCCTTTGCCACCTCGCAAAAAGCGTCATACTGATCTCCAATCTGCGGCATCGGAATAATGTACGCATTCACACGGCTGCTGTAGATTAAAACCATGTTCTTTGTCGAAACGATCTTGTACACCATATCCCACGGAAGTTCTCCGTGCTCCTTGCCCTGTGTCACTTTGATAAATTCTTCCGTCACTTCATAATGAAGCTTTCCGGCAAGAACCTGATTGCTTTTCAGCGTGGACTTTGCACGGAACCAGAGCGAGATCGGCACATAGAACCAGAACACCACGCCCATCACAATATACATAAACAGATAACCGTTCTGTGTGTCCGGCTTCGCTGCAGATATTCCCGCCATCACAAACGCCAGAATACCGAGTGCGATCGAGATAATTCCACTCATCCCCGTATATGTCTGAAACATATTAAACCGATACAGATCCTTCGGCTGTAACTGTACATCAAATTCTGCTTTCATCGTATTCTCCTTCTTGTTTCCATGCCGAGAGCATAGAACTCCATAATCAAGCATATTATAGCAGTTTGCACCAAAAAAGAAAAGAAAAAATATGCGCCCCTGCGGAGCGCATATCAATCAGCAATTCAGTTGTATTATTTTAGTTGTTCAATCGTCAAATCCGTCTTGTTTCGAATAGCGCTCTATCCGTTATATCTTCCTTTAAGGATCGGTGAAAGCGGCTTGTAGACAAGCATGGTGATTGCTACGGAGATTAGGCCTTTTACGATGGTAAACGGAAGGTTGAATACGATCAGGCTCTGCAGGATCGACTTCACGGACGGCAGGATCGCCTGATACATTCCAAGAATTGCCTCCTGTGGCATTGCTACCTGATAATAAACCGGATATACGATGAAATAATTTGAGAATACACAGAAGACGCCCATAAATACGGCTCCTGTAATTCCACCGAGCAAAGCGCTCTTCTTTGTTTTCTTATGTTTGTAGATCAAGCCTGCCGGGATGACAAATGCCGCTCCGAGGATAAAATTTGAAAGTTCTCCGACCAGCATACTGTTGGAATCCATCAGATGAAGCAGATTCTTGATCAGGCAGACGATCACACCACATACAGGTCCGTATGCAAACGTACCGATCAAAGCCGGAAGATCCGAAAAATCAAATTTAATGAATGCCGGCATAATCGGAATCGGGAACTCAAAGTACATCAGTACAAATGAGATTGCAGACAGCATTGCGGTCACCGTAATGAAACGCACTTTGCTTGTCATTCCTGTCTTCGTGTTGTTGGTTATTGCTGCGTTTGTTTCGTTGCTCATGTTCATTCTCCTTTTCATAAATCTTTTAAGGAATCCCAGAGAACATTTTTATCACATTCAAACAAATGTAATAAAAACCCCGATCAAAATGATCGGGGTGATTCGTTACACAAATGGATGCATGCTGCCTGCGGCAGACACACATACACGATAACCTCTTCTCTCATCCAGACTATACTGTCGGTCCCGGAATCTCACCGGATCGGCTGCCTAAGCAGTTCACGGACTTTACCGTCGGTCGGGAATATGCGTCAGATCACGCAGCACCCTGCCCCGAAGAATTCCTATTCGTTTTTACAGTAACTATTCTATGCATTTGTCATATAGCTGTCAACTGTTTTCTATCATACTTCACCATATTTTTTAGAATTGTCTTTTCATGCCGGGAGTTACAGCTTCATCGTCAGCTGAATTCTCTGCTTCTTTAGGTCAACGCTCAGCACCTTCACATCGACGACATCCCCGACACTGACAGCCTCAAGCGGGTGCTTGATATAGCGGTCACAGATCTGCGAGATATGCACCAGTCCGTCCTGATGCACACCGATATCGACGAAAGCGCCAAAGTCAATGACATTGCGCACAGTTCCTTTCAGCACCATGCCCGGTGTCAGATCCTTCATTTCAAGTACATCGCTGCGCAGGATTGGCTTCGGCATATCCTCACGCGGATCGCGCGCCGGTTTCTCAAGCTCCTTTACGATATCACGAAGAGTCAGCTCCCCGATCTCCAGTTCTGCGGCAAGCTTCTTATAATCAGAAATCTTTTTCGAAATTCCCACAACAGAGCGATCGCTGACATCCTCAAGCGTATACCCCAATTTCTTTAACAATTCCTTTGTTGCCGCATAGGACTCCGGATGCACACCGGTCGCATCGAGTGGATTCTTTCCTCCGGTAATGCGCATGAATCCGGCACACTGTTCGTACGCCTTCGGTCCGAGCTTGGCAACTTTTAGAAGCTGTGAACGGGACGTAAAACTTCCGTTCTCCTCACGGTACGCAACGATATTCTTTGCGATCACTTTGCTGATACCGGAAATGTATTCGAGAAGCGATGCCGATGCCGTATTTAAATCCACGCCGACACGGTTGACACAGTCCTCGACCACTCCGCCGAGCGCTTCGCTTAATTTCTTCTGGTTCATATCGTGCTGATACTGACCGACACCAATCGACTGCGGATCGATCTTTACCAGTTCTGCCAGCGGATCCTGCAGACGGCGCGCCATAGACGCGGCGCTTCGCTGTCCCACATCGAAATTCGGGAACTCCTCGGTTGCAAGCTTACTTGCCGAGTAAACCGATGCGCCTGCCTCATTTACAATAATATACTGTACCTGCACCGGAATCTCTTTAAGCAGCTGCACGATTACCTGCTCCGACTCGCGGGATGCGGTGCCGTTTCCAAGAGAGATCAAGGTAATATGATACTTCGAGATCAGTTTCTTTAAAACCGCTTTCGCCTCTGCAACCTTGTTCTGCGGAGCCGTCGGATAGATGACCGTTGTGTCGAGCACCTTTCCGGTCGGATCGACAACCGCCAGCTTGCATCCGGTACGGAATGCCGGGTCCCATCCAAGCACAACCTGTCCTGCGATCGGCGGTTGCATGAGAAGCTGCTGCAGGTTCTTGCCGAACACTTTGATTGCGCCATCCTCCGCCTTCTCCGACAGGTCGCTTCGGATCTCACGCTCGATCGCCGGTGCGATCAGACGCTCGTACGCATCCGCTACCACTTCGCGCAGCACCGGTGCCATCTGTCCCTGCGTGTTCGTAATCACCTGTTTCTCCAGATAGCGGCAGATATCTTCCTCCGGAGCCTCGATCTTCACGGTCAGAAACTTCTCCTTCTCACCTCGGTTGATCGCAAGCGTGCGGTGTCCCGCAACCTTGGACAGCGCCTCGTCAAATTCATAGTACATCTCATAGACCGACTCTGCTTCCGGGTCCTTTGCCACAGACACAAGCCGTCCCTTCTTCATTGTCAGTTCACGGATATGCTTGCGGAAATCCGCATTGTCCGATACAAATTCTGCCAGAATATCTTTTGCCCCGTTGATTGCGTCCTCCACTGACTCCACGCCTTTTTCCGCGTCCACATAAGCGGCAGCTTCCTCCGCGAGCGGTGTCTTTGACATCTGTAGCATAATTACATTTGCCAGCGGCTCAAGGCCTTTTTCCTTGGCAATAGTCGCACGGGTGCGGCGCTTCGGACGATACGGGCGATACAGATCATCGACAGCCACCTGCGTCTCCGCCGCGAGAATCTGCTTCTTTAATTCTTCGGTCAGCTTGCCCTGCTCCTCGATGGACGCAAGAACGGTCTGCTTCTTGTCCTCGAGATTGCGCAGATAGATCAGGCGATCGTAAAGATTACGCAGCACTTCATCGTTTAATGCGCCGGTCGCCTCCTTGCGGTATCGCGCGATAAACGGGATCGTACATCCCTCGTCGATCAGCTTGACGGCAGCTTCCGCCTGATTATTTCGAATACCCAGCTCCTGAGCGATTTTTGCAATAATATCCATAACAAGATCCTTTCAAAACAAATTTGTCTTTCCCTATTATATAGGAAGTGTTAAAATGAAATCAATACTTATTCGGAGGTAACAGATGGACCAGTTTCAACCGTCCGGTAATCCTTACGGACAACCTTATTTTAATCCTTACCGGAGCAACCATTCCGAGCGGATGGCAATTGCTTCAATGACCCTTGGCATGATCGCCCTGATCGGCTGCACCTGCCTATATCTGTCGATTCCGTGTGGTGCGCTCGCGATCATTTTTGCAACCCTTTCCCGCGGTGGGCAGATGCGTTACAGCGGTAAAGCACAGATGGGGCTTATCCTCGGTGCATCCGCGATCATCCTGACCGTTTTGATCTATGCGGGATCGTTCGCCCTGGCACTTATGCAATACGGCAGCATCGACGGAATCTTAAAAGCATACTCGGATATGTCCGGACTCGATTATAATGATCTGATCCGGCAGTTGTATCAGACACCGTAGCTGCATCTGTCCGAATCGGATGACCGGTTATCCCAATAAAGCCACCCCCGTGACGGCAAGCACCAGATTCTTGATCAGACAATTCAGTACTGCGATCGCAAGTGCGATCCACAGATAAATGTCCCGGTAGTGCATACCGATGCGGGCTTTTCCATGGGAAATCCGCTCGACGGTCTGCGAGATCATAAACCAGCCTCCCACTACAACTCCGTACACAACGATCGGATGGTAGTACAGGGAGGTTATTATTTTGCCGTGCAGCAGTGCGTACGTTGCACGCGTTCCTCCGCATCCCGGGCAGTAATATCCGGTTGCCGCATGGATCATGCACGGTGCCATGCGGATGATCGGGAGCACACCCGCGCGGTACAATCCGAATAGAATTGCAGCGATTGCAATGCACACCCATCCGATGATATAAAAGCATTTATCTAAAAGTTTGTCGGTTTTCATTTTATACCTTCTTTAATAAGTTCTTCCTGTATCAGTATAATCGTTCTTCTTATTGAAAATCAACCAAAAGACGCGCAGCGAAACCTTACAAAATCTGTAACGTAACGCTGCGCGTCATTTTATTTACCTATTTTTTATCTGCGTTAAAGCAAATCTTACTGATCTTTGTACTCTTCTGCAAGTTCCTTTTCAAGCTCACGAGGGCGAAGATCCACGCCTCTTGAAGAATCGGAATCCGGATTATCACCGAAATGATAATCATTACCCGGCAGGATTGCATTTAAGATGATTCCCGCAATCGCAGCAATGGCTAAAGAGGTTAAAGTGATGGATGTTCCGCCAACCGTAAATGTAAGTCCGCCGGCGAATCCAAGTCCGCTGACAAGAATCACACCTGCGATAATAAGGTTGCGTGACTTTGTGAAATCCACATGGTTCTCAACAACATTACGAACACCGATTGCAGAGATCATACCGTAGAGGATGAAACTGACGCCACCGATGATAGATGCCGGCATAGAACCGATGATTTCTGCAAACTTCGGAATAAATCCAAGGATGATTGCATAGACAGCTGCCAGGCGGACAACCTTCGGATCATGTACACGGGACAGCTCAAGTACACCGGTATTCTCTCCGTATGTTGTGTTGGCAGGTCCACCGAGCAATGCAGAGAAAGAAGTTGCAAGGCCATCACCAATCAATGTTCTATGAAGTCCCGGATCCTCTAAGAAGTTTTCTCCTACGGTTGCAGAGATGGCAGACATATCGCCAATATGCTCCATCATGGTTGCGATAGCAATCGGAGCCATAACAAGGATGGCTGTAAGGTTGAACTTCGGAAGCTGGAATGGTGGCAGACCAACGAAGGAAGCATTCACTACATTTGTAAAATCAAAGATTGCAGATCCGTCCGGATTGGTGAATCCAAGTCCGTGTAACGCAAGCGCAAATACATAAGAGATCACAACACCGAGAAGAATCGGGATGATCTTGAACATTCCCTTTCCCCAGATATTAAAGATAATGATAACAGCCAAAGCAACGATTGCGATCAGCCAGTTGGTGGATGCGTTGCTGACTGCAGACGGTGCAAGGCTCAGTCCGATACAGATGATGATCGGTCCGGTTACAACCGGTGGAAGGAAACGCATCACGCGTTTTACGCCAATTAACTTAATGATAAGTGCAAGCACCAGATACAGGAGACCTGCAACGAAGATACCGCCGCATGCGTACTGTAACTTCTCGGAATCCGGCATGTTGGCAAAGATTCCGGTGTCAAGGCTTGCGATACTTGCGAATCCACCGAGGAATGCAAAAGAAGATCCTAAGAATGCAGGGACCTTAAACTTTGCACATAAGTGGAAAAACAGAGTACCAAGACCGGCACAAAACAGGGTAACCTGTACAGAAAGCACCTGATTGGTACTTCCAAAATAACCGTTTACCAGAATCGGAACCAGAATGGTTGCGCCGAACATGGCAAACATGTGCTGCAGACCGAGCAGCAGCATTTTCGGAACGCCTAAGACGCTGGCGTCCTTAATGATGTCTTTTGAGTGATTCATTTGTAACTCCTCCTATTTTTTATACTAATACCCACCGGGAATTCCGCCGGGTGATAGTTCTAAATATATTGATCAAAGGACGGCTGTCCCTGCTGTGTCTGCGCACTTTTTTGCGCCTGCACAAAATCCAGTTCGCCGGTAATCTCCAGATATAGATTGGATGTCGTCTGGAACTGATACGGCAAAACCCACAGATAACCGATACCAAGACTTAAGATGCTGAGCGCATGCAGTCCGAGGAAACTGAAAAACAAATAAAGAAGACGTCCCTTGTTTCCCTTCATCGCCTTACGGCTTGTGCGAAGCGCCTCGATCACATCCATCTCCGGATGATCCAACATAAAATATACCGTCAGAGCGTACTGAAGCTGCACGAATGCAATCAGCAGAATGCTGATGATCGCAAGCACGACAAGACATGCGACCGTCCATACCGCTACACCCTTCATATAATAAACCAGCGCTCCCGCCCCAAACGGAACCGCAGCAACTACGGTAAGAAGCGTCAGAAGAATACCCGCGATCAGAAAACGGTCCGGATGGTTCTTAAACGCATGAAACACCATTCCAAGTGTTCCTTTCTTCTTTCTTGCAAGATGCAGATTCAGATTGATCACGCCTGCGGACAGCAGAAATGTAATCAGCGAGATCAGAAAATCCGCCACATAAAAGATGATCGTCTGTCCAATTGGCTGCCGGGAGTCTTGTAGCATAGAAAAAGGGAGTTCTGCCGCCAAAGGAATAATTCCCATAGCGAGGATAGCTCCCATAGAAGTTCGATATTGTCCACTCAAGTTTTCTCGAGCGATGCGCTTGAGTTCTTTGCAAGGTCTGTTCATTGTCAAATTGACTCCTTTATAATAGGCAAATCATTACATGCTTTGCCTATTATAACACGGATGTCATAAATCACACAATGCATTCCTGTCATTTTATTGATTTTTTGAATTCATAATTTTTCAGCTGTTAATAATTTCCTCCAGCTGCGCAAGCGGCATCGGCTTATAGTAATAGTAGCCCTGCAGTTCATCACAACCGGAATCGATCAGGAAGTCGGCAACTCCCTTTGTCTCAACCCCTTCACAGACGATGGAATGATTCGTCCGCTTTAACATGTGGAAGATCTCCTCGATAACGATCTTGCCGTTGGCCGATATTTTTCCGTATACGCAACAAAAAGAGCCCCGCGCAATCGCGCGAGACTCCTTTACTTTCTCCTAAAAGATTTTATGTTGAATACTTTCCCCCATCCAATATCTTCTAGCCCTTAACGCTTCCTAATGCAACACCCTGAACGATGTGCTTTGAAAGAAATAGGTATACGATAATTACAGGCAGGATAGAGAATGTGATCATTACATAAACCTGTCCCATATCAAACTTCAGCCAGTCAGCTGCACGTAACTGTGCAATCAGGATCGGAAGCGTTTTCTTCTTGTCATCGTGTAAGATCAATGCAGGAGTGAAGTAATTGTTCCAGCTGCTTACAAATGTGAAGATTGCCTGTACGGCGATGGCCGGTTTCATCAAAGGGAGGACAATACTGTTAAAAGTATGGAATTCACCGGAACCATCGATACGTGCCGCCTCAATCAAAGACATTGGTAATGCGCTCTCCATGTACTGCTTCATGTAGAAGAATACAACCGGAGATGCAATTGTCGGAATGATCAGAGGAATAAAGCTATCCATCAAGTTCATTCCATTGACAAGTTTGATAAATCCAAGTGCAGTAACCTGCGTCGGGATCATCATGATCATCAGGATAAACGGATAAATATATTTCTTCAACTTGAACTCGTATGCATGAATCGCGTATGCGGTCATGGTTGAAAAATAAGTGCAAAGTACTGCGGAACAAGCTGATATAATCAGACTGTTGAACATACCTGACCAGATTGGCAGGGTTCCTTTTACAAGATTGTTCCAGTTATCCAGCAAATGCGTGCTTGGGATAGCGGTAAATCCTGATTGCAATTCTCCGTTTGATCTGGTTGCGTTAATGAACATAACATAGAACCAAAACAGACAGAAGAATGAGATAATGATCAGTACAATATAGGCAATTGCCCGTCTGGCATGTAAACCCATGCCTTTTTTTGTTCCATTATTCGTTGTGTTAGCCATAGTTCATTACCCCTTTCTCTTATCGTTTCCTGTTACCTTAAATACAACCAGACTTAAGGCTGTTGTAAGGATAAACAGAACAACTGACAATGCACCGGCCATACCGTAGTTCTTGCTGAACAGGTGCTTGTTCAAGTACATGATCAGTGTCATGGTTGAACGCATCGGATCTCCGGTTCCGTTTGTTAAGATCTGCGGTACATCAAAGAGCTGTAAGCCACCGATCAGGGATGTAATGATTACATATACTAAAATCGGGCGAAGTAACGGAAGTGTAATCTTAAAGAATACCTGCGTTGAAGTTGCTCCGTCAACCTCCGCTGCCTCAAAGAGCGAAGTATCAATTCCCATCATACCTGCCATAAGAAGAATGGTTGTATTACCAAACCACATCAGGCAGTTCATTAAAGCGATAAGACCTCTTGCACTTCCTGTATGTGACAGGAACTTGTATGGTTCCGAGATAAAGCCGATCTGCATCAACAGTGAATTGATTGGTCCTCCGTCTGAGAACAATGTAAAGAACAACATTGAAAAAGCGGAAGCCATGATCAGATTCGGAAGATAAATAACGGTCTTAAAAAATCTGGATCCTTTCAATCGAAGCTGTACATCCGAAAACCATGCACCAAGTAACAGTGAGAAGAATATCTGCGGGATGAAACACATCAGCCACAGAACCATGGTATTCTTAAAATATGTCCATATATCTCCGCTGCTAAAAAGTGCTTTATAATTATCTAACCCTACAAATGTCGGTCCAACCTGCGTCAGACCCGACATATAATTTTCAAAGAAACTGTTGTAAATCGTATTTACTAATGGTACCAGCTGAAATAATACAAATACAACACAAAACGGGATCAAAAAAATGTAGCCCCATTTATTATATCTGACTGCTTTCCCTCCACTATGACTCTTCATAAAACTACCTCCCAACTGGTATGTTTTGTTTTGTTATACATCTTAAAAACCTTTATAATTGCCTCTTTTTTTAAAATGACCGTGCCGCCATCCGGGATGGTCGGCACGGTCTTTGCACTTTTGTTTTCGCGTAGGCGAAATTCCTCGCACAAAGCGCATTCGTACATTAATTAGTATGACAGTTCTGGATACTTCTCTGTTACAGCCTTGTAGAAGAGATCAAGTGCGTCCTCCTTAGAAGCCTTTCCTTCGAAGTAGTTCTTCATAGCGTTCTGGAATTCCTCGTTACATCCCTGATCGTAAGCACAGATATTGCTTAAGTCAAGATTTGCAACACCAGCACAGTACATCTCAAGTGGGTTCTGTCCACCAAGAATCTTGCTCTCGTAAGGCTTGTCACCCTTACCCATGATTGTTCCGTCTGCAAGTCCGTTCATAACCTTGTTATTATTTACGAAATCGTCATCGTCAACAACGATGTCCTTCATGATATCGTCATCTGTTGTCATCTTAAGGATGATATCCTTAATTAAGCCCTTGTTATCTGTTCCGTTAGCAGCACAGATCCAGGTACCGCCCCAATAGAAGCCCTGAGGTCCTTCAGCTGCGCCCCAGCCACCGTTGTATCCGATAGATCCTTCTGTATCAGCAGCCATTGAGAAGTTTACTAACCAAGCCGGTCCAAAGTAGCAGAATACCTTTCCTTCCGGATAGAATCCCTTTGACCAGTCATCTGACCACAGATCATGTGTTCCTGTCTCACCGGCATCAACAAGTGCCTTAGAGTCATCAACCCACTTCATAATGTTGTCATCAATATTGATCTTTCCATCCTGTACCCACTTAGAAGTTACGTTGTTAGAGTATACACGGTATGTATCATTTACAGAAGATGTCATATGATATCCTGCATCCTTCATCTTCTTAGCGGTCTCATTAAATGTATCCCAATCGCTTACGTAGTTCTGTACTTCAGCCGGATCATCTGTTCCGAGAACTTCCTTAGCTGCATCTCTGTTGTAGAAGAGAACGCCCGGGCAGCCCTGCCATGAAACACCTTTTAATGTTCCGTTGGAATCTGTTACGATATCCTTTGTGTACTGATACTGCTTAGAAAGATCTTCCTCAGAAATACCAAGATCTGTGATTGGTAATGTGTAATCAGTATCCACATACTTTAATGCATAGTCAGCCTCAACCAGGAAAATATCGATCTTGTCATCTGCTGCTGCACTTTCCTGATTCAGTAATGTCTGATCCAGATTGTTCTGGTAAGCATTGTCATCATTTGGTGTAATGTTCCAGACAACATCGACATCACCGATCTTACCATGTGTAGCATCCACTTCCTGATAATCAGGATAATGATCTGTAATACGGCTCTTGAACTCCTCATTCCAGCAATAGATGTTAAGAACTTTACCTTCATCAGCTACCTCAGTTGTAGGTGTTGCATCCGATGCAGATGTATCTGCCGGCTTGGAATCTTTGTTTCCGCCGCATCCAACAAACATTGTTGCCACCATGCTTGCACACAACAGTGCGCTTACCACTTTCTTTTTCATATTGTAACCCTCCTTATAATTTTACATGGGCTTTACGCCCTAGTGTTTTTTGTGAGAAAGCCTTCGTTCTATTCATCCACCTGAATCATTCCAACGGATTGTCCCGGAACTAAGCTTCCTTCTATAACCACTCTCTCAATGAGAGCCGTTTTCGGTTTTTCAATGGCACCTATGAGTCTTGTCGCCGCCTCTTCGCCGATCAATTCCGTGTTCTGTTTGATCGTTGTAAGTTTCGGATAAAGAATCTGTGATATCATAGTGCCGTCATATCCGGCTATCGAAATATCCTGAGGAATTCTCATTCCTCTTTCTATAATGACATTTCTTCCACCAATCAATGAGGTGTCATCCGGATAAATAATGCAGGTCGGCGGATCCGGCAGATCCAAAAGCTGTCTGGTCTGTTCAGCCGAGCCTTTCGTTTCGAGGTAATTTGCAGTGCGTACATAATTATCTGAAACATTGAGTCCTAATTCATCCATTGTCCGATAAAAGCTTACCAGCCGGTCTCTTGTAACCGCCGAGCCTTCCTGACCATGAATATAAGCGATCTTTCGATGCCCCTGACTGTATATGTACTTTACAAGTTCCTCAATTCCCTGAATGTTATTAGAAGTAACCGCCGAGCAATTGTGATGCACATAATCGATGGTTACTACCGGAAGTTCACTGTTCATCAGTTCAATAACATCCGGATCATTAAAATTCGCACATACAATCACAACGCCTTCAAAATTGCGATATCGACAGTGATCGTAATAAGAAACTTTGCGATTCTCGAAGCAGGTATTAATAAATGTAATATCATATCCCAGCTTCTCAGCCTGAACTTTCAGTCCATTCAGCACGCCTGAGAAATATTCATGTGTCAATCCTCTTCCGGCTTCCTCTTCAAAGAGAACTCCGATACTATAAGAACGATTGGTCTTCAATGCTCTGGCCGCTGCATTTGGAAAATATCCAAGTTCATCTGCAACTTGTCTTACCCGGTTCTTTGTCTCCTCGCTGATATCTTTATGATCGTTCAGTGCTTTACTTACCGTAGCAGTGGATACGCCACACTTTTCAGCAATTGTTTTTAAAGATACCATCCTGTTCCTCCAACTCGTTTCGAAAACTGCTTAATCGTTTTCGTAGCTTTAATGTACACCTTTTGTTCACAAATTGCAATAGATTTTCGTCATTTCAGCAGTTTTACCACATATTTTTGTCTTATGTTGTGCATTTTGTGCATATCTTGTTTATTTTTCCTTTCGTTTTCTTTTGTTCTTATACGTTTTCGTAATTTACACACTAAATCGACCGTTTTTTGCGTTTTGTGCTTTTCTTCTATTTTTCCGTACACTTTTTGTGTAATTTGCTATTTTCCCTATTTCATGCGGTTTTCCTATTGATTTTTTGCATTTTTGCATATATACTCAATGATAAATAAAGTTACTTAATCGTTTACGTTCATAAGGAATATCAATGGACGATACGCATTGAAAACAGTATTTACTTAATAAATAGAATAAGGAGGATGTTTACTATGAAATTTGGATATTTCGATGATGCAAACAAAGAATATGTCATCACTTCTCCAAAGACACCACTTCCGTGGATCAACTATCTTGGTTCCGAGAATTTCTTTTCTCTGATTTCCAACACCTGCGGAGGCTATAGCTTCTATAAAGATGCGAAGCTGCTTCGTCTGACGAGATACCGTTACAACAATGTACCTTATGACAGTAACGGACATTACTACTATATTAAAGAAGGCGATACCATCTGGAATCCGGGCTGGATGCCAACGAAGACAGATCTGGACTCTTATGAATGCCACCACGGAATGGGTTATTCTACATTTAAAAGCAGTAAAAACAATCTTGCCGCAGAGCTGACAGCATTCGTACCGGTCGGCAAGAACTGTGAGATCAACCAGTTGACACTGACCAACAACAGTAATGCAATGAAAGAATTTTCTGTATTTTCCTATGTAGAGTTCTGTTTATGGAACGCGATGGATGATATGACCAACTTCCAGCGTAACTTTTCAACCGGAGAAGTGGAAGTACATGACTCCGCAATCTACCATAAGACAGAATACCGCGAGCGCCGTAACCACTATGCATTATATGCGGTCAATGCTCCGGTCGTCGGATTCGATACCGACCGTGACTCGTTCCTCGGTGCATATGGAGAAAATTCAGCGCCGGAGGTTGTCGTATCCGGCAAATCAAAAGATTCCATTGCAAGCGGATGGGCACCGGTCGGTTCTCATCACTTGAAAGTGTCTCTTGCGCCTGGTGATTCCAAAACATTCGTATTTATTCTTGCTTATATTGAGAATCCGGTCGAAGAAAAATGGATCGGGCCGGCAGAAAATGGCAAGATTAACCGGGCTCCTGCCGAGAAACTGATGGAAGAATTTGATTCCAAAGAGAAATCAGAAGCTGCACTTGCAGAATTAAAGGCTTATTGGGATAAGCTGTTGTCGCATTTTACGGTATCTTCTTCCGAAGAAAAACTGGATCGCATGGTCAATGTATGGCATCAGTACCAGTGTATGGTTACGTTCAATATGAGCCGTTCCGCTTCCTACTTCGAGTCAGGTATCGGACGTGGTATGGGATTTCGGGATTCCTGTCAGGATCTTCTCGGTTTCGTACATCTCATTCCGGACCGTGCAAGAGAACGTATCTTAGATATTGCAGCTACACAGTTTGAAGACGGCAGCGCATACCACCAGTACCAGCCTCTTACCAAGAAGGGCAATTCCGATATCGGTAGCGGATTCAACGATGATCCACTCTGGCTAATTGCAGGTACTGCAGCATATATTAAAGAAACCGGCGACTACACCATCCTTGATGAGCAGACGCCTTATGACAGCGATCCTTCCAAAGCGACCGATTTCATGGAGCATCTGCGCAGATCCTTCCATTATACAATCGATCATCTCGGACCGCATAAGCTTCCGCTCATCGGACGCGCAGACTGGAATGACTGTCTGAACTTAAACTGCTTCTCGACGGAGCCGGGCGAATCCTTCCAGACATTCGGGCCATCCGAAGGACCGAATGCAGAATCCGTATTTATCGCCGGTATGTTTGTCCGCTATGGCAAAGATTATGTAGAAATCTGCCGCCACAGAGGTCTTGAAGAAGAAGCAAAACTTGCGGAAGACGCAATCGCAGAGATGGAGAAAACCGTATTGGATGCAGGATGGGATGGTGAATGGTTCCTTCGCGCATACGATCACTATAAGAATAAGATCGGTTCAAAAGAATGTGAAGATGGTAAGATTTTCATCGAGCCACAGGGATTCTGTGTTATGGCCGAGATTGGCTTAAAAGAAGGCAACTGCCTGAAGGCTATGGAATCTGTCGAAAAGTATCTCGATACAAAATACGGCATTGTGCTTCTTCAGCCTCCTTATCATAAATATCATGTTGAACTTGGTGAAATTTCTTCTTATCCACCTGGATATAAAGAGAATGCCGGTATCTTCTGTCACAACAATCCATGGATCTCCATTGCAGAGACCGTAGTCGGACGTGGCAACCGTGCTTGGCAGGTATACACAAGAACCTGTCCTGCATATATCGAAGATATCAGCGAGATTCACCGCACCGAGCCTTATGTATATTCGCAGATGATCGCCGGAAAAGACGCTCCGAACTTCGGAGAAGCCAAGAACAGCTGGCTGACCGGTACCGCCGCATGGACATTCCTTGATGTATCTCAGTTCATCCTCGGAATCCGTCCGGATTACGACGGACTGACGGTGGATCCTTGTATTCCATCTTCTCTGGATGGTTTTGAAGCAAAACGTGATTTCCGTGGTGTGACTTATCACATCAGTGTAAAGAATCCGAACCACGTGGAAAAAGGCGTTGCTTCTATGACGGTTGACGGTGTTGCTGTAGACGGTAATACCATTCCTCTTCCGGATGGCAAGAGTGATGTCACTGTCGAAGTAATTATGGGTTAATTCTTCTTTTTATTAAATTTCCTTCCCTAAAATGGGGTGCCGCACAAATTGTGTAGCACCCCATCTCTTTTCTATCTTGACTTACTCTTCCGTTCTTACCGGATACTTATCCGAAGCTTGTCCGAAGTTTTCCTCATTTTCATGTCCCATCAGTTTGAACTTGCCAACGAGTGTCTTTAACTCTTCCGACTGTGCGGAAAGCTGCTCGCTCGTCGCCGATGTCTCCTCCGCCGATGCGGAATTGCTCTCTACAACCGTTGAGATCTGCTCGATACCGAGTTCGACCTGATTCAACATCTCTGCCTGCTCGCGGGACGTCTTGCTCGATCCCTTCGCCGCCTCCGCAAACTCATTCATCATCGCAAGGATCTGGTTTAATGCGTCAACCGTCTTCTCGGTGATTGCATTACCGTTCTCCACTTCCTGCAATGCCTTGCCGAGAAGTTCCCGCGTATTGACGGCTGCCTTCGCGCTGTCTCCGGCAAGTTTACCGATCTGTTCCGCAACGACTGCAAAGCCTCGTCCGGCTTCGCCTGCACGCGCCGCCTCAATGGATGCATTCAGAGACAGCAGATTCGTCTGCTGCGCAATATCCTCGATGGATCCGAGAATGTTCTGGATCTCCTGCGAGGTCGTATTGATGCGATGCATTGCCTCGGTGAGTTTCTCGAGATCCTCCCGGCTCTGTCCGGCATGCTCCGCTGCTGCCTTCACACTCTCATATGACTGCT
>CAKRKX010000055.1 GCA_934358675.1 uncultured Agathobacter sp.
GATATGGGCGAGCGATGACACGGATGCCGTGTATCGTGTCAACGGTATGACCGGCTACAGTTACGGCTATCCGATGTCGGTGATCGGGGCACATGTTTCGGCATGCCCGAATCATCAGACACTGCGCACGACACCACTTGAAACACGATTTGCGGTCGCTGCGTTTGGCGTGTTGGGGTATGAATGCAATCTTTGCGATATGAAGAGGGAAGAACTCGAGGAGATCAAGGCGCAGATCGCGCTGTACAAAGAGTGGAGAGAGGTGTTACAGTCCGGTACGTTTTACCGTGGAAAAAACGGAAATCATCATGAGTGGACGTGCGTGAGTAAGGATCAGACCCGGGCGGTCGGTATGATCATGCAGGAACTTGTGCAGCCGAACCATCCGACCGGACAGTATTTCCCGAAGGGATTGTGTGCGTCGATGCGTTATGAACTGAACAATCGTCCGATGCGCTATAACATCCGCGGATTCGGTGATCTTGTCAATTCGGTATCGCCTGTCCATATTAAGCAGGATTCCATTGTACATCACATTCTTGCAAAATGCGTTACAATGCCGGGAGAGACGGAGCATTACCGCACATCCGGTTCCGTCCTGATGGGAGGTGTAAAGCTCGCGCAGGGCTTTGCTGCGACCGGGTACGATGAAAATACACGTTATTTTCCGGATTTTGCATCGCGCATGTATTTTATGAGACAGATTTAAACGTTATTTCTTGGTCGTAAACATATATTTAAGAATATGATCCACGTAGCGGCGGAGCATGACATCCGAACTGCAGAAATCTTCGGTCAGTTCAAAGTAGCTGAATTTGTCTTTGTATTCCTTGCGGAATTCCGGCTGCATCACGCTGGTGCTCTGTGGGAGGAATGCACCGGTTTTTCGGGTGTAACAGTTCGCTGCGCGTGCGTTTTCACGAAAATCCTTATCGACATAAGAGGCAACGCTTTTGTGGATCGCCATATCTTCCTGCGGAAGATAATAGTAGTCTTTGTAATTCGGGTAAAAATAGTGAAGCTCGCCCTCATAGACCGGGACACGGATGGAAGTTCGCGTCTTGGAGATCATCAGATAGAAATCCGAGAGTTTATGAGAGATGCGCTTTGGAACCGGATAATCGTTCTGCATCGTGATGATCAGTTCCTGACCGCTTGTACCGTCAAATGCATGGAACGTGTCCACACGTGTGGAGAGCAGGGTGTACTGTCCGTTGAAAATTTCAAGATACGAGAGCACCGGAAGCAGATCGATCATGCCGATGACATCCTCATAATTGTGAAGACGCAACAGATGATATGATTCCTCATTCGGATGTCTGACGTATTCGTGATACACATTGATCAGCTCGCCGCCGGTCTGTTTATCATCACGCGCAAGCCCGAGGAAAGTCTCAATCGTTTTCTGCTTATAGTTTGGTAATTTTAATAAGAATTTTAATTCGGAAACCGATTTGAAGATATCCAGATAATTGTAATCTTTGAAGTGTTCCGGCAGGTCATACCGGTCACATTTGGCTTTCAAAAAAGGCACATCAAATCCGACACCGTTAAAGGAGATGATGGTGTCATACTGGTTCAATATCTCAAGAAACGCATTTAAGATCAGGCGTTCTTCGTCCGGTTTCTCCGCAAAGAACTGATCCACACAGATGTATCTGCCGCTTTTTCTTGCAAGACCGATCATGTAAAGGGTCGAAGTGGCAGGGGAAAAGCCGGTCGTCTCGATATCGAAGAAGATCGAGTGATCGTCAAAAATAAGGTCCGTGAGCGGATCCTGTTTGATGTAAAGTTCTTCTTTGTGCGTGCTTTTCATGGGATTCTCCTTTGCCTTTTTCTTCTGATTATTCTATCATATTTCCTGTTTTACGTCACGTTTTCTTGTATTAAAAAGAATACACAATATTGAGAAAAAATGCTAAAAACTGATTTAAAATCTGTGTGAAAGTGCTATAATCTAGTTGTTAATGTGTCAGAAACTATAACGTTTCGACAAATAATTATAGGAAAGAGGGCACAAAGATGGGTTTGAAAACATTTAAAGGCGGCGTTCATCCGTACGAGGGAAAAGAACTTGCCAAGGATGCGCCAATCAAAGAAGTTTTACCCAAGGGAGAATTGGTATTTCCGTTGTCTCAGCACATCGGAGCACCGGCAACCCCAATCGTAGCTGTAGGTGATACTGTGCTGAAGGGCCAGAAGATTGCAGAAGCGGGCGGCTTCGTATCTTCACCGATCTATTCATCCGTATCCGGTACAGTTAAGAAAATTGAACCGCGGCGTGTCGCTGTGGGAGATATGGTCAATTCTATTGTCATCGAGAGTGATGACGAGTTTAAGGAAGTTGACTATCAGGCTGTCGATGATGTGACGGCTTTATCAAAAGAGGAGATCATTAACAGAGTCAAAGAGGCCGGAGTTGTCGGAATGGGCGGCGCAGGTTTCCCTACGCATGTAAAACTTTCTCCGAAGGAACCGGAAAAAATCGAGTACATCATTGCCAACTGCGCGGAGTGCGAGCCATATCTGACAGCAGATTACCGCAGAATGATGGAGAACCCGGAAGAACTGGTTGCCGGAATGAAGATCATTCTTCAGTTATTTGACAACGCCAAGGGTGTGTTCGGCGTAGAAAATAATAAGCCGGATTGTATCGCAAAGTTAAAAGAACTGGTAAAAGACGAGCCGCGTATGGAAGTATGCGAGCTTATGACAAAGTATCCACAGGGTGGTGAGCGGCAGCTCATCTATGCTGTAACCGGCAGAGCTATCAATTCCAAGATGCTTCCGGCCGATGCAGGCTGTATCGTGGATAACGTAGAGACCATGATTGCTGTCTATAACGCAGTCAAGAACGGAATTCCTGTGATGAAGCGTGTTGCCACCATTACCGGTGATGCAATCGCCAATCCATCGAATTTCCTGTACAGTATGGGAACACCTTATGCGCAGCTTGTGGAAGCCGCAGGCGGATTTAAGGTTGAGCCGGAGAAGATCATTTCCGGTGGTCCGATGATGGGATTTGCCATGTTCGGACTGGATGTTCCTACAACAAAGACTTCTTCTTCACTTCTTTGCTTCGGCAAGGATGCAGTTGCAGAGTTTGAGCCTCTTGCATGTATCAATTGCGGACGTTGTGTGGAAGCTTGTCCTGAGAACCTGATTCCTTCAAGACTTGCCAAGTTCGGCAACAACGGACAGATGGCAGAGTTTGAGAAGTGGCACGGACTTGAGTGTATTGAGTGCGGAAGCTGTACATTTGTATGTCCTTCCAGAAGACAGGTTGCACAGTCTGTTAAGACTATGAAGAAGTTGGTTTTAGCAGAGAAGAGAAAGAAAAAGTAAGAAAGAGGTGGATTGTTGTGAGTGAAAAATATCAGGTTTCATCTGCACCACATGTCCGCGCCAAAGATTCCACAAGCAGAGTGATGCTGTATGTCATCATCGCATTACTTCCTGCCAGTCTGTTTGGTATTTTTAACTTTGGCTATCAGGCATTGGTATTAATTTTAGTAACTATCGCAAGCTGTCTTGCGTCAGAGTGGATCTTCGATAAGATCGTACATAAGAGGAACAGCTTACCGGACCTCAGTGCCGTTGTAACAGGACTTCTTCTTGCATTAAACCTTCCGGCAGGACTTCCTTGGTGGGAAGCTGTGATCGGTTCGGTATTTGCAATCGTTATCGTTAAGATGCTTTTCGGTGGACTCGGACAGAACTTCATGAACCCGGCACTCGGCGGACGTTGTTTCCTTCTGATCGCTTTTGCGGCAGATATGACCAACTTTACAAGTGCCAAGTTTGAGGCATATTCCGGAGCGACTCCGCTTGGAATGATCCGTAACCAGGGACTTGACTCTGTCAATGTTATGGATATGTTAACAGGTAAGATCCCTGGAACGATCGGTGAGACATCCGTGATCGCTATCCTGATCGGAGCAATCTTCCTGATCCTGATGGGTGTGATCGATCTCAAGATTCCGGCATCTTACATTATTACATTTGCAATCTTTATGTTTATCTTCGGCGCAGATCGTTTCAACACAACTTATGTTGTCGCTGAACTGTGCGGAGGCGGACTTATGCTCGGTGCTTTCTTTATGGCAACCGATTATGTAACTTCGCCGATTACGCCGATGGGACAGATTTTGTTTGGTATCTGCTGTGGTCTTCTGACCGGTATCTTCCGTTGTTTCGGTGCGAACGCAGAGGGTGTTTCTTTTGCAATCATCTTAAGCAACCTTCTTGTTCCTCTGATTGAGAAGATTACAGTGCCGAACGCATTTGGTGTTGTAAAGGAGGCAAAGAAGAATGAATAAACAGATCGTACATGACGCTTTGGTTTTAACCGCCTTTACCCTTGTGATCGGTGTAATCCTCGGTGCTGTATACGGCATCACAAAGGCTCCGATCGATAAGGCAAATGAGGAAGCAAAAAAAGAAGCTTATCAGGCTGTATTTGCCGATGCAGATGCATTCAACCAGAAAGAATATGATGCAGACGAAGCCAACCAGATGGTTTCCGACGCAGGATACGATGACACGATCAATGATGTTGAGGAAGCGGTTGACGCATCCGGCAACGTATTAGGTTATGTTATCACCGTTACCGCCAAGGACGGAAGCCAGGGAAGTATTACATTCTCTGTCGGAATCCAGAATGACGGAACCGTAAACGGTTATTCCATCACGGATATCTCTGAGACTCCGGGACTTGGTATGAAGGCGCAGGATGAGGAATTCTACAGTCAGTTTGAGAACAAGAAAGTAGATTCTTTTACCGTTGTAAAGCAGGCACCTTCTTCTGATGATCAGATTGAGGCAATCACCGGATCGACCATTACATCTAAGGCTATGGCAAACGGTTGCAACGCTGCAATCTATTACTTCCAGAATGCGTTAGGAGGTGCTCAGTAATGAATAAATATGTTGAACGTTTATACAATGGTGTGATCAAAGAGAACCCAACCTTCGTACTGATGCTCGGTATGTGCCCGACACTTGCCGTAACATCATCCGCGATCAACGGACTCGGTATGGGACTTTCCACACTGGTCGTACTCGTATTTTCGAACCTTTTGATCTCGCTTTTCCGTAAGGTTATCCCGAACGGTGTGCGTATGCCGGCTTACATTGTGATCGTTGCATCCCTTGTAACCGTCGTACAGTTTTTGATGCAGGCTTATTTACCAAGTTTATCAAACGCTTTGGGTGTATATATCCCTCTGATCGTTGTAAACTGTATCATCCTTGGCCGTGCTGAAAGCTATGCATCCAAGAACGGTCCGATCGAGTCAATCTTTGATGGAATCGGTATGGGACTTGGATTTACCATGGGACTTACCATTATCGGTCTGATCCGTGAAATCCTCGGAGCCGGAACCTTCTTCGGACTTCCGTTCCTTTCCGCAATCAAGGGCTTTACACCGATCACCATCTTTATTATGGCACCTGGTGCATTCCTTGTACTTGCGTTCCTTGTAGCTGGAATGAACATCATTCGTAAGAAGATGGAAGCAAAAGGCAAGCCGCTCGCAGAGCCTTCAGGCTGTCTGTCAGGCGACTGTGCACATTGTGGTCAGTCTGCACTGTGCACCGGTAAGAGTGCTGCTTCCTCAGACAATAAGCAGGCATAGGGAGGGAGAAGACGATGAGTACATTAGCTGAATTGGTTTTGATCGCAGTTGGTTCTGCGATCGTAAACAACGTAGTATTAAGTCAGTTCCTCGGAATCTGTCCGTTCCTTGGTGTTTCCAAGAAGACAGAGACTGCCGCAGGTATGGGTGGAGCCGTAATCTTCGTAATTACGATTTCTTCCTTTATCACAGGACTGATCTATAAATTTATTCTGGCCAACTCATTCCTTGTATCCAAAGGAATTGATCTGACCTACTTGAAAACAATCGTATTTATTCTTGTTATCGCTGCACTGGTACAGTTCGTAGAGATGTTCTTAAAGAAGAGCATGCCTTCTTTGTATCAGTCACTTGGTGTGTATCTTCCACTGATCACGACAAACTGTGCGGTACTTGGTGTTGCGCTCAACTGTGTAACGTATGAATACAATCTGTTAGAATCTGTTGTATACGGATTCTCTACAGCTCTCGGATTCTTTATCGCTATCGTACTGATGGCAGGAATTCGTGAGAAAATTGAATACAATGACATCCCTAAGACATTCAGAGGTACCGCAATCGTATTGATTACCGCATGTCTGATGTCTATCGCATTTATGGGATTCTCAGGAATGATTTAGGAGGAAAAGAATATGCTTACTGGAATTATTGTCGCAGCCATCGTAGTCGGCTGTGTTGGAATTATTCTTGGATTTTTCCTCGGAATCTCCGGAGAGAAATTCAAAGTTGAAGTAGACCCGAGAGAGGAGGCAATCCTTGAGGTTCTTCCTGGAAACAACTGTGGTGGCTGCGGCTACGCAGGATGTTCCGGTCTTGCTGCAGCAATCGCCAAGGGAGAAGCTCCGGTTGGACAGTGTCCGGTCGGCGGTGATCCGGTTGCCGCTAAAGTCGGTGAGATCATGGGTGTTTCTGCAGGTGCTTCTGTAAAAAAGGTTGCATTTGTTAAATGTGCAGGAACCTGTGAGAAAGCAAAGCAGGATTATGATTACACCGGTGTGGAAGATTGTGCCGCTATGGCATTTGTTCCAAACGGCGGACCAAAGTCCTGTAATTACGGATGCCTTGGTTTCGGAAGTTGTGTAAAGGCTTGTCCGTTTGATGCCATCCACGTTGTTGACGGTATCGCCAAGGTTGACGAGAAGGTATGTAAGGCCTGTGGCAAGTGTGTTGCTGCATGCCCGAAGCATCTGATCGAACTTGTTCCTTACGAGGCAATGCATCTTGTACAGTGCAGCTCCAAGGACAAAGGTAAAGATGTTATGAATGCCTGCTCCGTTGGATGTATCGGTTGTCATCTCTGCGAGAAGAATTGTCCTTCCGATGCCATCCATGTTGTTGACAATATCGCATACATTGATCAGGAGAAATGTACAGGCTGCGGAATCTGCGCAGAGAAATGTCCAAAGAAGATCATTTTATAGTTTTATGTGATAGAGTAGACTGGTAAAAAGTAAGCCCGTTCCGGTTGCACCGGAGCGGGCTTTTTTGATTCATAGGAAATTCCTTCCTATGAATCAAAACGCTCCGCGGGGATGCGCAGCTCGCGGAAATGAAGTTTATGCTGAACATACCGCTCGCGCGCGAAAGTGTGCGACGAGTGCACACTTTATTTCGTAAAATATTTGAAAATTGATGTGAAAAATTTCGGATTTTAATTTTCTTCAAATATAACCGAATCACCGATGCCGGAAGTGCAGTGCGTTTTGCCGTCTTCCGTGACAAAGATTGCTTCGGTATCTTTGGTCTGTTCGATCAGTTTTATGCCTTCGTCAAGTCCTAATGCAAAACAGGTGGTGCTTAGAGCATCGCCGTCCATGGAACTTTTACTGATGATCGTTACCTGATAGAGATTATTTTCGACCGGATAGCCGGTTTTCGTGTCAAGAATGTGGTGATAGATCTTATCGCCGATGCGATAGTATCGTTCATAGATGCCGGAGGAGACGACGGAAGCATCCTTAACCTTGATGACTCCGAGACTGGTTCCGCTTGCGGCAAACGGCTTCTGGATACCGATGGAGTAGTCATCGCCACTTGCTTTCTCGCCGAGCGTCAGCACATTACCGCCGAGACTGATCACTCCCTCGGTAATTCCCTCATCGCGCAGACGGGCGCGCATCTGATCCGCAATATAACCTTTGGCAATACCGCCAAGATCCAACTTGACATCCGGATCGGTAAGGCGAACCTGATTACCCTTGATGTCGATTGCGTGATAATCAATATGCTCTAAGGCTTCCTGAATCGCTTCATCGCCCGGAAGAACAGACGCATCCGCTTCGTTATCGGAAGAATCCAGATTCTCTGCGATCTCAGAAATGTTCCACAGATCGGAGAGCGTTCCAATCGCAATATCAAACCTGCCGTCACTCTCATCGGCATAGGCAATTCCGTCCTGTATCAATTCAAGCGTATCGTCGCTGACGGTAACGTATGCACCGTCGGCATTGTTGATCTGCGAGATTTCGCTGCTTTTGATCGTATTGGAGAATTTATTTTCATATTCCGACGCGAGGGAAAAGCAGTCATTGATGTATTTTTCGTCATCCGTTCCGTACAAGGTGATCGTGATGATCGTATCAAAATAAAATCCCTCTTTGGAAACTTTTTTTGTCTCTTTCGAACAGCCGGTAAATAAGCTGCAGAGTAGAGAAATTGTCAACAGGATACCAATCAAGTGTTTTGTGAAGAAATTTTTATGTATTTGTATTCTTAATATCGATTGTTTCATAGCATTCATCCTTTATTTACTTGGGTTGTCAGCGGTTGGATACCTTGCGTTTGTGACCTTTACGCTCGCGCCGCAGACATCATTTACGGAAATTACTATAACGCAAATTCGGTTATGCGACAAGACTTGCTTTTTCTTTTGAGAGCGGGCTTTTTCGTGTAAGAATCGCGTGCAAAACATGTGTTTTTATATTATAATCGTAGGTAGAGCGTTTGGCTGTCAACGACAGAATTGCAAAAAGACGCATTTTGTATGTGAAACAAAGGATAAAACGTATGAATAAACTTTATTTTATTGTAAATACCAACGCACGTACCGGAAAAGCAGGATTTGCCTGGAGGAGTGCGCGCCATATGCTGGATGAGCGTAAGATCCCCTACGAAGCATATGAGACGAAATACGAAGGACATGCGACTGAGCTTGCCGGTATGATTTCGCAGCTGGAACAGAAAGAAATCTATCTGATTGCTGTGGGCGGGGACGGAACCATGAATGAAGTCCTAAACGGAATCACAGATTTTGAGAAGGTACGCTTTGGTATGATTCCGAGTGGATCAGGCAACGATTTTGGAAGGGGGCTTATGATCGCAACGAATCCGAAGGTCGGAATGCATCAGATCTTAAAAGCAATCGCCAGAGAGAAAAACGGAATTCCGGTGACCCGGGTGGATCTTGGATTAGTTCGCTGGGGTGAGGATGAGAGTCGGATTTTCGGTATCAGTTCCGGTATCGGACTTGATGCGATCGTGTGCAAGAAAGCACTCCATTCGAAGTTGAAAAAAGTATTGAATAAGGTGCATCTCGGTAAGCTGACATATCTGATGCTGACGGTTTCTTCGCTTTTTACGATGAAGACGGCGGAGGTGACGTTGGAATGCGGAGACAGCAACCGTGTCCATAAGATGAAGAAAATGATCTTTGCGGCGGCGATGAATCTGCGCGCGGAGGGTGGAGGTGTGCCGATGGCGCCGAAAGCGTCACCGACGGATGGCATGTTATCACTGAGTATGGCGCATGGAATTCCGAAGTTTGTTACATTTTTCTGTCTGCCGTTTCTGGTTGCGGCAAAGCATGAGGGAATCAAGGGCTTTTCGGTCATTGATGCGCCGGTGCTGAGACTCCATGCCGACCGGCCACTTGTACTGCATGCGGACGGGGAATACTGTGGAGATGTGACGGATGTGGAGTTTGTATGTCTTTCGAGAAAACTGAAGTTTCTGCGGTAATTCGGAAGCAGATAAGTGCGTGACAAACACAAACTTGTTCTAATTACCATACAAATGGTTTTGTATTTTGGGGGAAGATATGATAGAGTATAACGAGGTAATAAGAATCGAGGATTAGTTTAGAATGAAAAGCGAAAAAGGATACAAAAGAATTGTGGTAAAAATCGGTTCTTCCTCACTGACACATGAGGAGACCGGCAAACTTGATCTGGGCAAGATGGAACAGCTTGTGCGACAGCTTAGTGATCTCAGAAACCGTGGTATGGATGTATGCCTTGTCAGTTCTGGTGCAATTGCAGTGGGACGTGCGGCGATGGGCATTCATGAGCGACCGACCGATATTTCGATGAAACAGGCCTGTGCGGCAGTCGGTCAGGCGAAATTGATGATGGTGTATCAGAAGCTTTTTGCCGAATACAATGAGACGGCGGGACAGGTGCTTCTGACAAAGAATACGATGATCAACCCGGTATCGCGCGAGAATGCGAAGAATACTTTCGAGGAATTGTTTGAGCTTGGCGTGATTCCGAGCGTAAATGAGAATGATACCACAAGTACATATGAGATGCAGTTCGGTGATAACGATACACTTTCTGCGCTCGTTTCATCGATGATGGGGGCGGATCTGCTCATTTTATTATCGGACATTGACGGACTTTATACAGACGATCCGCACACGAACCCGGATGCGCAACTTGTAAGAGAGGTAAAGAATCTGGATCAGGATATTCTTGGTATGGCTAAAGGCACGACAGGCAGCAATGTCGGCACCGGTGGCATGACAACAAAGCTTACCGCAGCCAGAATTGCGACGCTGTCCGGAACCGATATGATCATCGCCAACGGAGCAAACGTAAAGGTGATTTCGGATATCTTTGAGGATGATTACACCGGAACGCTTTTTCACTCAAATAAGAATGCAAGTTTTAACCTTGCGACATATATTATGGAGACGATAGGATAATGACACAGGAAAAAATTGATCGCATTAATGCGTTATATCGCAAATCAAAGGCAGAAGGACTGACCGAGGAGGAGAAGAAGGAGCAGGCGCTGCTCCGCAAGGAATTTGTTGCCTCGGTAAAAAGCAACCTTCGCAGCCAGCTCAACAACATCGATATGGTAAATGAAGATGGTACGGTTGAGAATCTCGGAGAAAAATATGGAAAACAAAGCCCAACTTCGTAAGCAGATCAAGGCCAGAAGAAATGCGTTAAGCGAGACAGATCGGACAAGTTATAGTGCGCAGATCTGCAACCGGTTGATGGAACAATCGTGGTATGCCAATGCACATTCGATACTGGTCTATTCTGCGATACAGAGCGAGGTGGATCTGTCTTTGTTCTGTGCGCAGGCGCAGAGGGACGGAAAAGTATTGTGTTTTCCCAAGGTATTCGGTGAGAACATGGAATTCTTTCGTATTGACGATGCCACACAGTTGCAGAAGGGCGCGTTTTCCGTGATGGAACCGAATGTGGGTGAATTTGCATTGAAACCGTATCAATCGGATATTGGTGCCCCGGTACTTGTGCCGGGCGTTGCTTTTTCTGAGAGGGGCGAGCGGATCGGATATGGAAAAGGATATTATGACCGCTATATTTCGGCGCACCCAAATCTGTTTCCGGTCGGAATCTGCTTTTCGTGTCAGCTTTTGGATGCGATTCCTGTGGAGCCGCAGGATATCACGATGTGCCAGATCATGACGGAAGAGCAGGCATATATGATTGATTGAGTCTGAACAGATACAGGAGTGATGAAATTTTGGAAATGATCAGGAGGATCTTGATATGAATTTGGAAGAGTTATGTAAGAGAGCGCATGATGTCCGGATCAAGGCAGGCATGCTTGATACCAATGGGAAGAATGAGACGTTACGCAAGGCTGCCGATGCACTTCTGACGCATGAGGCAGACATCCTTGCAGCAAATGCGATCGATGTCAAAAACGGACAGGAACGTAACATGCCGGCAGGTCTTCTTGACCGTCTGACATTAAATCATGACCGCCTTGTCGGTATGGCAGACGGACTTCGTCAGATAGCGGAACTTGATGATCCGATCGGCGAAGTATTATCCATGAAAAAGCGTCCGAACGGACTTGTGATCGGTCGCAGACGCGTTCCGATCGGTGTGATCGGTATCATTTTTGAGGCACGTCCGAATGTGACTTCCGATGCGTTCGGTTTATGTTTCAAATCCGGAAACTGTGCGATCCTTAAGGGTGGAAGCGATGCCATCCATTCGAATATTGCAATTGTATCGGCAATGCAGGAGGCACTTCGTGCGATGAACATTCCGGACGGTGTGCTCAGTCTGATCGAGGCAACCGACCACGAGACGACCGGAAAATTCATGAAGATGAAGCAGTATGTGGATCTGCTCATTCCAAGAGGTGGAAGAGGACTGATTCAGACCGTAGTCAATGAAGCAACCATTCCGGTTATTGAGACCGGAACCGGAAACTGCCATGTCTATGTGGACGATTCGGCTGACTTTGATATGGCAATCAATATTATCAAGAATGCAAAGACGCAGCGTATCGGTGTCTGCAATGCGTGCGAGTCGATCGTTGTGAATCGTGCGATTGCGAAGGATTTCCTTCCGAAGCTGTATGCGGCACTTAAAGAGTACGATGTACAGATGCGCGGTGACGATACCGCAGTCGAGTGCCTGGGCAATCAACCACTTGTTATCCCGGCGACCGAGGAAGACTGGGGAACCGAGTATCTGGACTATATTATGTCCGTCAAAGTGGTGGATACGATCGATGAGGCGATTGAGCATATTAACCGCTACAATACATCGCATTCCGAGACGATCGTCACCGAGAACTACGATCATGCACAGCAGTTTTTAAATGAGATCGATTCTGCCTGTGTTTACGTGAATGCATCGACGCGTTTTTCGGACGGAAACGAATTCGGATTCGGTGCTGAGATCGGAATCAGTACACAGAAGCTGCATGCGCGCGGACCGATGGGACTTGAGGCGCTTACCAGTTACAAATACATTATTTACGGTAACGGACAGATCCGTCCGTAAATCTGTTTAGTGTGGCATTGTGTAGCTTCTTTTGTTCGGTGATGCATCCGCCCAATTATTTTTTATACTAGTTATTCGGAATCACGAATTTGGCGTATTTTCTTTTTGCCTTTTTCGATGATTTCTGTTCGCCAAAGTTTGGACAATTCCGAAGGCGGCTGTTCGCCGAGACACAGACTGCGTCCGAGTGATTTTGTGTCTGTCTTAATAGACGTTCGAAGGAAACGTGCCGCCGCTGGACCACATGTTTGTGAGCAACACAGCGTGGTGGCGTTCCAATAAACACGAAGCGAGTTTGGTCGCGGCGGCTCATAGCGACTTCCTGAGGACGTCCATTTAGGCAGGCTAAAAATCGTGAGCGCATCTGTGTCCGGCGGACACCGCTACGGAATGGTTCAAACGTTGTCGTACACAAAAATAAAGGCAAATAAGAAAACACTGCCAAATTCAGCGATTCCGCCTAAAAGCGTATAAAAAATAATTGGGCGGATGCCATACTGTAACGAATGAAGGAATCTGCAATGCAGATAAAAAGATTTAGACAAGGATTAGAGTAAGAGGTAAATATGAGAGACTTAGAAGCAAATGGGCTTAGCGGAGCGGAAGAGACCAGACTCCAGTATGACTATATTGAAAAGGCAAAAGGGTATGTTAAGGCGAAAGAAGAGAAACTCGGCCGCAAACTGACCTGCTGTGTGAAAACTTTCGGATGTCAGATGAATGCGAGAGACTCCGAGAAACTGGTCGGTATCCTGACGGATATCGGTTATGTGGAGACGGAGGACGAGCATGCGGATTTCGTGATCTACAACACCTGTACGGTCCGTGAGAACGCGAATAATAAAGTGTACGGTAGACTTGGCTATCTGTCCAATTACAAGAAGAAAAATCCGCATATGATGATCGCTTTGTGCGGATGTATGATGCAGGAACCGACCGTAGTTGAGAAGATCCGCAAGTCGTATCGCTTTGTCAACCTGATCTTCGGAACCCATAACATTTATAAATTTGCGGAATTATTATGCCGAAGCATGGAATCTGATTCCATGATCGTCGACATCTGGAAAGATACGGATAAGATCGTTGAGGATCTGCCGATTAAGCGTAAATTCTCGTTTAAGTCGGGTGTCAATATCATGTTTGGCTGCAACAATTTCTGCAGCTACTGTATCGTGCCTTATGTAAGAGGGCGTGAGAGAAGCCGTGAGCCGAAGGATATTATCCGTGAGATCGAGGGACTTGTTGCGGACGGTGTATGTGAGGTTATGCTGCTCGGACAGAATGTAAACTCTTACGGAAAGAATTTAGAGAATCCTGTGACATTCGCAGAATTACTGCGTGAAGTCAATAAGATTGAGGGATTAAAGAGAATCCGCTTTATGACATCGCATCCGAAGGATCTGTCGGATGATCTGATCCTTGCGATGAAGGAGTGTGATAAAGTTTGCAAACATATGCATCTGCCGCTCCAGTCCGGAAGTTCGAGAATTCTTAAGATCATGAACCGTCATTATGACAAGGAGCAGTATCTTGAAATCGTGCGAAAGCTTCGTGATGCGATTCCTGACATTGCCTTGACAACGGATATCATCGTAGGATTCCCGGGAGAGACCGAGGAAGACTTTATGGAGACGCTTGATGTGGTAAAGAAGGTGCAGTATGACAGCGCTTTTACCTTCATCTATTCCAAGAGAACCGGAACGCCTGCAGCGGCTATGGAGAATCAGTGTGATCCGGCGGAAGTAAAGGCGCATTTTGACATGCTGCTGAAAGAAGTTCAGCAGATCAGCACGAAGAAAGCGATGGAACTGGAAGGTAAGGTTGTGGAAGTGCTTGCGGAAGAACCGAACGAGCAGGATGAGACACTGATTACCGGTCGTCTTGCAAACAATGCGGTCGTACATTTCCCAGGTGATGCAAGCATGATCGGCAAGCTTTATATGGTAAGATTAAATGAGTGCAAAGGCTTTTATTATCTGGGAGAAGTTGTAGCGGATGCGTAGAAGATTTGGTAGAAATGACGGAATCTTTATCGGAATTCTGGCGATTGTCTGTGTGATCGTCTTTGTTGCATTTTCGGTTTTAAACCGAAGTCACGGAAGTACGATTGTCATTACGAGAGACGGCGAATTATACGGAACATATGACCTGGCGCAGAATCAGATGATCGAGATTGAGAATGCGGATCATGAGGTGACGAATACGTTGCAGATCAAGGACGGTGAAGCGAAGATGATCGGGGCGGACTGCCCGGACAAGCTTTGCATGCACCAGAAAGCCATCTCGGTGTCGAAGGAGAATATCGTTTGTCTTCCGAACCGGATCGTGGTTACGGTTGAGGATGACGATACCGAGGGACTTGACGGATTCACACAGTAGTTAGAAAGAAGGATTTTGGCGGTGGAAAAGCAGAATCGGAATTTGGTACATAAGACTGCTTATATCGGATTGTTTCTTGCGGTTGCACTCATATGCAGCTATATCGAGACCATGATTCCGTTTTCGTTCGGAATTCCGGGGGTAAAGCTTGGATTGACCAATATTGTGATCGTGCTGATGCTTTATACGGTCGGAACGAAGGAATCGCTTCTGGTATCGGTGCTTCGTATCGTTTTGGTTGGCTTTTTATTCGGCAATCTGTTTAGTATCCTGTATTCGCTTGCGGGTGGACTGCTCAGTTTTGTTGTGATGGCGCTGTTAAAGAAAACGGACAAGCTTGGCTGTGTTTCGGTCAGCGTAGCCGGAGGAATCAGCCATAATATCGGACAGATTCTTGTGGCGGCAGTCATTGTCAATAATTTTAATATTATGTTTTATATTCCGGTGCTGCTGATCGCGGGACTGCTCACCGGACTTGTGATCGGAATACTGGCGCAGGAGTTGATCGTGCGCCTTCCAAAAAAACAAAAGAACTAAGAGGAGAGTATTCATGTACGCTTACATCAAAGGCGAACTTGCGGAAATCAATATCGATCATATCGTAATCGAGACCGGAGGAATCGGTTATCAGATTTTTATTCCGGGACAGACATTTGAATATCTGCCGGCAATCGGTGAAGAATTAAAGGTCTATACATATCTGTACCTTCGCGAGGACGCGATGATCCTGTACGGATTCCTGACGAAAGACGATCTGGAACTGTTTAAGCTTCTGATCTCGGTCAGCGGAATCGGACCGAAGGGCGGACTTGCAATTCTTTCGACGCTGGATGCGGATGATCTTCGTTTTGCGGTATTATCCGGGGATGCGAAGGCGATTGCCAAGGCACCGGGCGTCGGCGGCAAGACGGCGCAGAGAGTGATCCTTGAACTGAAAGATAAGATGTCGCTTGAGGATGCGTTCGAGAAGAAAACGCAGCATGTACAGGAGACCGCAAATGCTCCGGCGGCAGGCTCGGTCAAAAACGATGCTGTGCTTGCACTTACGGCTTTGGGTTACTCGTCAACGGAGAGCCTTAAGGCGGTATCCCGCGTGGAGATTACGGATTCAATGGATGTTGAGGATGTCCTGAAGGCAGCTTTAAAACACATCCTGTAACAGAATTGTTTTATCGGACACAGACAATAAAATCCGTAAATATTAAATAAAATGGTGATATGGTAGGTTAAAATTAGCAGATGGAAAAACGAGTGATTTCTACCCAGATGCAGGAGGAGGATTACAAGATCGAATCATCCCTCCGACCTCAGAAGCTTGAGGATTACATCGGGCAGGAGAAGATCAAAGACAATATGAAAGTCTATATCGAGGCGGCAAAGGCGAGAGGCGAATCGCTGGATCACGTTCTGTTTTACGGACCTCCGGGACTTGGAAAGACAACCCTCGCCGGGATTATCGCAAACGAGATGGG
>CAKRKX010000056.1 GCA_934358675.1 uncultured Agathobacter sp.
CCTGTCCGCTGATAAACAGCGCGATAAATCCACCGGTGAACGCAAGCGGAATCGAAAACATAATGATAAACGGCGATACCAGCGACTGGAACTGTACAATCATGATCAGGTAGATAAAGATTATCGCAAGCACGAGCATGAGCACAAGCTGCCGCATGGAATCATTGATGGTCTCATCCTCACCGGTCATCTCGACCGAGTATCCGTCCGGAATATCGAGCTTGTCGATTTTCTTCTGCAATGCATTGCTGACAAGCGTTACATTGTGATCCTCATCTACGTTGCAGGAAACCGTCAGATAACGGGACTGCGCGTCACGGCTGATCGTGCTGAGCGTTGTGGTATTCGTCATTGTCGCAATCTTGGTCAGAGGAATCTCTTTCTCCTTGCCATTCTTGTTCATATAAATAAATTTCAGATCTTTGATATCATCAAGTGTGGTATTCTGCTGATCCTCTGTCTGTAAGTAGACCTTATAATCCTTAATGTCCGTTGAGATGGTCGTCACACTGCTGCTGTCCGCCATCTTTGCGGCAACAAGCTGGTAAACCTGCGCAACGGTGTAGCCGTATTTTGCGGCTTTTTCCTTATCGACCGTGATCGTAAGCTGCGGCGTTGCCTCATCGAGTCCGTCGTCCACATCCACGGTTCCCTTCGTATCTTCCATCAGCGAAGCAACTTCCGTTGCAAGGTTCTGCAAGGTGTCAATATCGTTACCCTTGATACGAACCGAGATTCCCTGCCCGAAAAAGGCCGAGTAATCCATCGAGGAGGAGTCGCAGGTAACATCACAGTCCATGTCCTTTGTGCGGTCAAGGATCTCCTTGGATACCGCATCGTTGCTGACATTCGCATTCTCATCGAGCAGCACATACATCGTTACTTTATCGCTTCCGCCGCCCATAAGGTTCATCGTAGAATTGCCGCCGATGCTGGCTCCGATCGTGTCAATGCCCTCAATATCGGAAATCTTATCGATCACCTCATTCGATGCATCTTTCAGTTCGTCAAACGTTAAGTTCTCGCCATCCTTTGCTGCGATCGACACGGAAATCTGGTTCGTCTCCATATCCATATCCATGAAGTTCATTCCCTTCGAGAGGCTGAGTACCGCACTTCCGACAAGAAGCACAACCGCCACGATAAATACGATCGGTTTAAAACGCAGACAGCCCGCAAGGAATCGTCCGTATGCATCCTTCATCGCATCGAACCACGGATGACGGATCTCTCTTGTCTTCTTTAATGTCACGGATGCCATCGCCGGAACGAAGGTGAGCGCAACGACAAGGCTGGCGATCAGCGTATACGCGATGGTCAAAGCCAGATCGACGAAAAGCTGTCTTGTAATTCCTTCCGTAAAAATGATCGGCGCGTATACGCTGACGGTTGTCAGAGTGGAAGCGATGATTGCTCCGGTCACCTGACTTGCTCCCTGTACCGCTGCTTTCTTGATCGAGTAGCCCTCGTGGCGCAGTCGGTAAATATTCTCGATCACGACGATCGAGTTATCCACGAGCATTCCGATTCCGAGAAGAAGTCCCGACATCGAAATAATATTCATCGTGATTCCCGTAAAGTACATGAGCACGACCGCAGACACAACCGAAAGCGGTATCGCACATGCGATCACGATCGTCGGTTTGATGTCCTTTAAGAACAGGAGCAGTACGATGATTGCAAGGATCGCACCCCAGATCATATTCTGCATCACGCTTTTTACGATCATATCAATGTAGACACCCTGATTCATCAGGACGGTCAGATTCAGATTGCTGTCCGCCTTCTCCAGCTGGTCAAACTTATCCAGAATGCGATCCGTAACCTCGCCGGTCGAGTATCCAGTCTGCTTCTCGATGGAGAGCGTGACCGCCGGATTTCCGTTGACGACCGCATAAGTCTCATCGGAATTATCCGCCATCTCAACGTCTGCCACATCGCTCAGACGGATCGGGGCGATGCCGTCCATATTCAGGTCCATCAGAACCAGATCCTTGAGATCCTCCTCGCTCTTGACCGCCTCGCCGACACGGACAAGATACTGGGTATCTCCGTCCATCGCGTAGCCTGCCGGCATATCAAAGTTCTGCGCCGTAAACAGGCTCGATAACGTATCCTTTGTCAGAATATTGTTCAGATCTGCCGAATCGTATGCAGACTCCTTCGCATCATCGAGATTGCTCTGCGCTGTCTCAAGAGACGCTGCGGCATTCGATAACTCTGCGGAACTTGAACTCATCTGCAGCGCAGCAAGTGCTGCGTTGGCATTTAAAGTATCCATCGCTGTCGAAAGCGATACCTTGCCTGCCTGCACCTTCTCAAGCGCACTCTCGATCGTTTTGATTCCGGTATTTACTTTGGTCAATGTTGCCGATACGGTCGCTGCCGCGGTCGGCAGATCCTCATATGTATTGACGGTAATGCCAAGTGCACTAAGGCCGGAGAACTGCTCCTTGATTGCTTTATTAAAAGCTTCAATCTGCTGCTGCATTTCCGGAAGCTGTGCCGCATCCGGGTTGTCTTTGAGCACGGTTGTGATGCTTTTATACGCATCCGATTCCATAACCGTATTGATTCCATTCTGAATCTTTGTCAGAGACTTCTGCTGCTTCTGTAAATCCTTGAGCTGCTTTTGCAGATCTTCCTCGGTCTTATACAGCTCGTCGCGTTTTTCCATGGTCTCATTGAGAGCATCAGAAAGCTGATCCTGTCCGGAGGTCAGCGACTCCTTGCCACTCTTCACCTGTGCACTCGAATCATCGATCTTCTTCTGTGCGTCGGTAAACTGCTTGTCAATGCTTTTCTTGATCTTCTTATTTAGAGCATCGATCTTGTCCTGATTCATCGTGACCTGAATGCTCTCATCAAGCTGTCCGGTCGTGGAAACCGATGCCACACCCTCAAGACTCTCGAGGCTTGGCACGAGGTCATTCTCCACATAATCCGAAATTTCCGAAGCACTCATGCCTTCGACATCCACCGCTGCAGCGATGACCGGAAGCATATCCGGATTGATCTTCATGATCATCGGTGTTCCGACCGAATCGCTCCACTGTCCGGAGATCTGGTCTAAGCTCTGCTGGATCTCGATTACAACCGAATCCATATTTGCATTCTGCTCATACTCGAGCGTTACGATGGAATAACTGTTGTAGGAGATGGAGCTGACATTCTTAATGTTCGACGTTGTCGCCATCGCCGCCTCGATCGGTGCAGTAACCTCGCTCTCCACTTTCTCCGGGCTCGCACCCATGTCGGTCGTGATGACCAGCGCATACTGAAAACTCATGTCCGGCAACAGATCCGTTGTCATCTTCATGAGCGAGACAACGCCGAGCACGATCACCAGTATCACACCCACCAGCACGGTGTAAGGTCGCTTGACACTATACTTCGATATCATAAAATTCGATTCCTCCTGTTCGTTTTGCCACAAATTGGCCGATTATTTTTATTATAACTATAGCGCGGATTTATTTACAAGTTGATGTGCCGATACTTAATTTTTATTTTATATTTGGAGCGTTTTGATTCATAGGAAGGAATTTCCTATGAGTCAAAAAAGACACGCCGGATCGCTCCGACGTGCCTTACTCTTACATATTCTCTTTCTCAGTCGTCTCCTCATCGTCCACGATTGCTGCGGAAGCTCCCGATACTGCTGCGATCACCGCAATTACTGCTCCAAGCACCGCTACTCCGATGATACATCCAATAAAAATCAATACCCCTGTCTCTGACATTATCGCTCATCTCCTGTCTTGTTGTTATGATAACCAATCGGATATGGATTTATCCGCTCTCTTTCGTATGTCGCTATTATAACATTTCAAACTGGAAATGAAAAGGTATATTCCTACTTTACTTTCAGTTTCATAGATACGGTTTTCTTTTTACCATTCTTTAAAGTTACAACCGCTTTAATGGTTACCGTACCTTTCTTCTTTGCTGTAATCTTACCTGTTTTACTTACGGTAGCAACCGACTTCTTTCCGGTCTTGTAAGTAATGGATTTTACATTATCCATATCAAGATCACTGCTCAGTTTGATCTGTGTCTTTTTGCCTTTCTTAACGGTTGCAGACGACTTCTTGACCTCTACCGTTTTCAAGATTGCCTTCTCTACCGCTTTCATCTCAGTCTGGGTGATCAGCTGATAATTTTCTCCGGTCGCAAGGCTGACGTTGATGCTTCCATCCTCGCCAACGGTATACGTCTTGGCATTGACCAGCTTATACGCTCCGGTCTCAGGATCGATTGCTACAACCTGAAGCTTTTGGTTTGCGGTCAGATTCTTAGAATCAACGGTTACCGTGTACTTCTCGTTTCCGTTTTTATCGGTAACGCTTGCAGTAATTGCTACGTTGTCTGTTCCTGCTGCCTTAGCAATCTCTGCTGCTACTTCTGCGGAAAAAGCGGCTTTCGATCCTGTCACATTGGCAGCTGCCTCTGTAACATTTCCGTCTTTGTCTTTGGAAACCGTAACCGTTGCCTCGACCGTCTCTCCTGAAGGTGTTGTTGCGGTTACTTTCTTCTCTTCGGTTGTTGTCTCGTTCTTGTCATCCTTCTTATCTGCATCATCAGATGTAGAAGGGGTGGATGGGGTTACGGTTGAGGAGCCGTTGTCGGCTTTTTCATCCCCATGTAAATATAAGACATCAACAGATCCCCAGCCTTCACTCTGCGTTTCAATTTCAATGCGAAGTTTTACATTTGTTTCTTTGTCTAATGCAAAGCTAACCGTAGGATTCTTCCATACCTTCCATCCTGCTAACTCTACCGGATTTCCTTCAAATAAAACATTGTTGTCCGTGTCCAAAATCTGAAGTTTTACCTTATCCGAACTTCCCTGTGTATATAAGGAAAAGACATAATTGCCTTTTGCAAGTGAAATCGCATCGGTATAAGTGATTGTCACTGTTTTTGTCTGGCCAGATCCATTCCACCACCCCATGCAGTTTCCATCATTATTATCATATGGATTTTCTGAAGCAGCAATTGTTTTAATGATATCTTCGTCACTTACCTCAAATTTATCCTGTGCTTTCGTTGTAAAGTTTGCAACATCTTCATTCGTGATAAGATTTGCTTTTATAACACTCAAGGTAAATACAACATCCACAGTTGTCTTTCCCTTATAGGCGCCTCTAGTAATCTCTTTTGATAATTCGACAGTTCCTCTTATCTGATATGTTCCGACTTTAGTTGCATCAACCTTACTCTTATCCGCTTCATTCCACTCAACTTTTTCTGCAACTGCATCCTTATTATTTGAATAAGTTACCTTTACGCTTTTAGGAAGTGTATAAGAAGATGCCTCTTCTTTCTGCGTAATCGTCTCAGATGGTGTCTCTATCTTTTCTACACTTACCAGATTAGAGATTGAACCCGTTTTTACATAATTCCAAACATGTAAAGCCGGAGTCGCTGTTCCGTCAGGATAGAACATAGCCTGATTATCAACAGCGGATCCTCCAAACCACTTACCGGCATCATTTGCATCATACTCACTCGCATAACTGGATGCCCAACCGCTGCCATATTTTTCCCATTTAGTCTTATTCTCGGCAACCTGCGCGTCATATGCATCATCGGTTAAGCCTGTCGTATCGCCAACAGTCAGCCATGCAGGCTCCCAATAATAAACACCAAGTCCACCGGCATCCTTGACCGCAGCGATCAGATTTCTGATATAAGTTGCCTGTCCCTGCTCTGTGAATGGTTGATCAGCATCCGCAGCACTGTCATTATTTCCGACACGAACTGTATTTTCATGTCCGTCGCTATCCTCTAATGTGTAAGCATAGCTTGTCTCGGCAACCATGACATCTTTGTTGTATGTCGCCTTTACCTTTTCAAATTCCTTTTTCAAATTGTCTAAAGTACCATGCCAGTATGGATAATAACTCGTTGCAATAATGTCATATTCGACTTTGTTTTTACTAAGATTTTCTGCCCATGCGGTTACCGTTCCCCTTTGCGGACTCTCCACATGGATCACAACTTTGACTGCACTATTATATGCTTTTACTCCGGTAGAACCTGCGGAAAACAGTTTGCACATATTAGTAACATTTGTCTCACCGATAAATCCACCGGTTGTCTCATTTCCAACCTGAACCATATCGACAACATCTTTTGTCGGGTCAATTGTGTTTAATGATTCCTCAATAAATGTAGTTAATGCTTCTGCCTTCTGATCTAATGTATAATTTTTCCAAGCCTTCGGAGCCTGCTGTTTGCCAGGATCTGTCCACAGATCGGAACAGTGGAAATCGACAAGCATATTAATTCCGGCCTTACGACAAGCGTCCGCAAATTCCTTTGCCTTTGCTACATCATTGTTTCCTCCACCATATCCGTTGCCGTTTGAATCATACGGATTATTCCATACACGTACACGAATATGATTGATTCCCTGCTCTGCTAAAAATTTTACTACATCATCAAGTGTTGTTAATTCCTTTCCATCGTAATCCTTATATACGACACCACTCTTTAATTCACTGATCATGGAAGAGATATCTGCTCCCATGATGAAATCGGAGGAGAGTTTTTTGACTTTTTCAATTGTAATTGGTGCATTTTGAACAATAGAATCGGATTTATTTTCTTCCTCAATTGCATCCGCATAGGATACTACTGTATCATAATCTCCCTGAATGATTGCCGGATCATCGTATTTATCACTAAAGATAGTTTCATATGCTGCATAATGAGTTGAATTATACTGTGCCCCCCAATAAGAATCAAAGCTACCTAATGTAGATTCTACTGCTGATTCAGAAAGTTCTACAATATCAAACCCAACATCCTGATCCTTAACCTTGTCACTTTGGTATTGAAATGAAATCTGATACCAATTTCCATCAATCTTATTCATCGTATAATACTTTTTACTATCAAAAGTTACATACTTCGAATCAGTTCCACTAATCAGTAATCGCTCTCCGCAATTATCCCATAACAAGATTCCCGGAGCAGCATCTCCTGTATATTTAAAATATAACGTTTTAGTAACATACTCATTCGTATCTTCGCTGTCATTTCCGCTATTCAAAGATGCATATGAGATTACACTCGTCCTATCCTTCTCCTGAATTGCCGGATCCCTATATGCATCACTGAATATTGTTTTATATGCATTTGTATTGTTCCATTTTGCATCATATTCTTGAACTTTACTACTTTTTGTATTTTCCGAAGTTAACTCCGCAATTGTAAAACCAATACCTTCCTTTTCAATGTTATCCGCATTATACAAAAATTTAACTGAATACCAATTGCTGCTGTCATCAACCTTCGTCAATTGATAATAGTCGGCAGAGTCTACTGATGCCAACCAAGCATTCGTTTTCTGGTCAACCTGTAATGTATCCCATGTACCATTCCAAAAACTAACAGCCAGAGTATTACCCCCAGTATACTCAAAGTACAATGTCTTTTCTGCCAGTTCAGCCGCCTGAACACTCTCTTTTCCTGCATTCCACACACCAATCTGTGTGACTACCATCGCAAGTGCCATCAGCAAACTTACGGCTCGTTTTTTCCAATGTTTTCTCTCCTTCATGTTTATCCTCCCTAATCTTCTTGAACCTTTTCTGCATAACCGTCACAAAACAATTTCTTTTTCTTTTGGATTTTGTTTTGCAACAGTCGCGCAACCGTTTGTTTATTTACAATTTTAATATAGCACGTGCGCAACCGTTTGTTCAATTGACAAGGGTTCCAATCTCGCCAACAATTTTTTATACAATTTTCACGAATTCCGATATCGTTTCCAGAAAATTGTGTACAAATTTTAGCAATGCGCAACGCTGTTGTTCAGTGCGAATTTGCCATGAAGCAAAAGAACTCAGGTGCGCATACACCTGAGTTCCACTCATTCAAGACTTCATATCAATTATTACTTTTTTCCCTCAACAATTGCTTTTACATCGTCAGCAGACTTTCCTGTATAAACCGCAATCTGCTCAAAAGAGTTTCCATTGTCATACATAATCCGAATAATGTTTGCTTCTCCCTCAGTTCTTCCGGCTGCTATCCCTTCGGCCCTTCCGGCTGCTATTCCTTCGGCTCTTCCGACAGTTCTTGCCTTGTCCAGTTCTTCTTCGATTTCATCTTTCATCAGTTCTCTCAACGCTTCGCACATCGTGTTCTCCCTCCTTACCTCTTCATATAATTTGTAATTTGCTCTCACACTGGCCTGCAATACGGCATCAATATTGTTACGCTCCCTCGGGCTGACAATTTTTTCTGTTTCCTTTAGAAAGTCCTTCACATCCTCCCGATCCGCTTTCGTTGACAGCACTCTCAGGCTTTTGTGTTCGCCTCTGTTAAGCTGTCTTATCACAACAATTTGCGCCGGGAACGGGAATCCGTATACATAATAAATTCCTGCATATTTTTCTTCTATTTTATGCCCTTGTCTCCTCAATGTCAAAAACAATTTGCGTGGATAACTTTCCTTAAAAATCGAAATGGTAAGTTCCTCGGCCGGAATTTGATTCACTCGATCTCCATATCCTTTATATAAGCATGCATACCCCATTGTCTTGTAGAAATCATCGATCGACAGATTATCTTCCGGACTCTTATACTCAATTACATTATAGCTTCTCATCATATGGCCGATCTCATTCTTAATCCGTTTTTCTTTTTCCTTAATGATCAGCAGATCAATTCGAATCGGCTCCTTGCTCAAATTGTATTCCGTCTTGAATTCCAACTGTTCAATATTCTCCTGCAATTCCAGTTCCGTTGCCGCATAGAACGCAGGATGCCACTTAATCTTATCTGGCGTGTCCCCCATTCGTACCTCCTTCTTCTCTCCTTTGTCTCAACACAAACAGCTTCCCCACTTCTGCCTGCATTTTGTAAATGATTCAATTGTAATTTTGAAAATAAAAGCATGATTCTACTATATTTGAATGAACTTGCCTTCCGCGTCAGTTCATCGCGGATTGTGATAAAATATGTATTAGATCTTAATGCTTTGCGCAAAGTTTAACATATGAATATTGAAATTGCAAGGAAAACGTGCGATGATAATATCACTATGAGCGAACATTACAAATTTTTTCAAAATAGACAATGTGAATATTTTCCATGCCACAAAGGAATTCCTGAGGAGGACTTTAACTGCCTGTTCTGTTATTGTCCGCTCTACACCCTCGGGAAATCCTGCAACGGGAACTGTGAATTTCTGGAAAACGGCATCAAATCCTGTATGAACTGCGGTTTTCCGCATCATCGCAACAACTACGACAAGATTACCGGACGCTTTCAGGATATCGCAGCCGTTATGGCAAAAGCAAATAAGGAGGCAGACTCCCATGAAATGTGAACTTACTCCGCGATTGTCCTCCGGTGACTGGAAAGAATTTTGCGATCGTTTTCATTTTCCTGCCACAGATCTGCCGCACATTCAGGCAATTTACGCGGCACTTTTGCCACTGACGCAATGTTGTGCCTACTATTCTCTGGATCAGGATATTGACGCGATTGCATTTTCCCACTATGCCTACGGATTTGTAACTCTCGGAAGCGGTATGGATGAGCTGTCGGATCTGTATCTGAATCATGAGCAGATTCAGGAGGCTTACATCGTGGATTGCCTCAGCCTGATGCTTTTGTCCAAAGCCTACGAAGATTTTGCGCAGACGGTAGAAAAACAAACAGGCCTGTATCTCGCGGAATTGTCTTTTCTCGGAGATACCTACCCGCTTGATCTTCTGCCTCAAATGTATGAGCTTCTTGCGCCGGATGCCATAGAGATGACCGAAGGAAACATGCTTCGCCCTCTCAAGACGGCGACTCTGATCCTGCGTCTGGATACCGAGAGACCGCAAGACCGCAAGCAGCTGTGCAATGCCTGTGCAACGTGCAGGAATTTTTCCTGTCCATCCAGGAAAGCCTCGGCTTCGCCTCTGCCACACACCTATGGTGCCATGCAGATCTTTCACTCAAAATGAAATATCTCACTACATGAAGATAAGTCCGGGTCGCATCAAAAGTGACCGGGCCCAAAGCCTTGTGATTGCACACCGTATCGATGATCGAGTCCACACCATAATCCTTCCAGTCTAGTGAATCGACCGACCACTGGATCGGATAATAATTCAACTGATATACCGTCTCCGACCGTTGCGCTGGTCAGAAGACTTCCGGTTGCCCGATACGAATCGAACACTTGACATAGAGCCAAAAAAACTCAGGTGCGCAGACACACCTGAGTTTTCGATCCTTGCATGGGATCCATTTTTATATTTCTATTATGGCTTCTATTTTTCGTTCATCTCTTCAATCGAAATCACATCATCAAGAATATAACAAAAAGTCGGCGAGGATGACTGATCATTTTCTTTATACGGAGAATTCAGATCGATCCTGTCATTCGGATCAAACACACTCACACCGGTAAATGGTCCGGAAAAGACTTCCAATTCCCCCTTGCTCAATTTTTCAATAGTGTCCTCAACCATTTCCTTTGTTCCGCTTGGCGCAATGGTCTCATTGAGATCCAGAATCCGTACCCAGCCCTTATCAAGACCGGCCATAGCATCCTGTCCATACGTCCGTCCATCGATGCAGTCTTCGATTTTCTTATCATGGAGCAGTGCCCCGATCGACTGCTCAAAATAATACGAGTAATCAACACAACAACTGATCAGCGATTTGGTTGGAGCAATGTCCGTCATACTCTGATTGTATCCGACATGATAAACCGGGATCTCCAGTTTCGCATTCTCGCAAGCGGTAGCTGGTCCAATGGTATCCGAATGTTGTGAGATCACCACACAGTTTTCATCGATCAGTTCGTTTGCAGCCTGTTTTTCAAGTGAATAGCTTGACCATGTATTGGTATACTTAACGATCATGGTGGCTTCCGGAACCATCGATTGTACCCCAAGATAAAAAGCGGTATAACCGGATATTACTTCCGGCAGCGGAAAAGCCGCCACATAGCCGACTTTTGCCTGTTGGGGAGTGATGATATTTTTTTCGATCATCTGTTTGATTTTCATTCCTGCAACTCTGCCGCATACATATCTGCCCTGATAGATTTCTCCAAAACAATTATGATAATTCGGCAGAACCGGATCCGAATTTGCGTTATCTCCTGTAGGGACACAGAACTGAATATCCGGATACTGCTCAGCGATGGCTTTCACATCCGGGCCATACCCATAACTGGCTGCGATGATATAGTCGCAGCCTTCATCAACCAGCTCCTGAAGGTGCGATTCCACCTGTCCCTCTGCCACATTATAAATGGTCACGCATTCAATCCGGTCACCATACACTTCTTTCACATGATCTCTTGCTTTAATAAAATTATTGGTATAAGGTGTAATTTCATCCCCTACAAATATGAATCCAACCTTCAGATGCTTTTCATCCTCCCTGGTTATTTTATGGATTCCAAAGGAAAACAACGACATCACCAGACAGGTTATTACACACAATGTATATACTCTTTTCATGCTTTCTGCTCTCCTTTTGCTTTTGCATATAAACGTTCTGCATCGATAACGCCTTCCTCAATCAACGAAAGCATGATTTCTACAAGGTGCGGGTCAAATTGTGTTCCGCTGCAGCGTTTTAATTCTCCAATCACAAAATCAAGATCCAGTTGTTTTCGATATACACGGTTTGCGGTCATCGCATCAAACGCATCTGCTATACCGATAATACGTGCCTCTATTGGAATTTCTTCTCCTTTCAGTCCATGACAATAACCGGTTCCATCATATCTCTCATGATGATACAATGCTCCAACTCCCACATTGTCAATCAAAGTAAAATCCTTTAAGATTTCTCCTCCCCGGATTACATGCGTCTTCATAATTTCATATTCTTCATCGGTCAGCCTTGCCGGCTTATTTAAAATCGCATCCGGTATTCCTATCTTACCAATGTCGTGCAACAAAGCCATCTTGCGGAGATTTTCGCATTGTTCTTCCGAGTATCCGAGGCGTTTTGCAATGGCAACCGAATATTCCGATACACGATAAGAATGCTGGCTCGTATTGGAATCCTTTGCATCCACGGTACGTGCAATCGAAAGAATCGTTTCATTGCTCATCTGGATCTGTTTCTTTGCATATTCCAGTTCCAGCTTCTGCTTCAGCAAGGTTCTCTGCATCTTCGATCTTGTGATAAACCAGGTAATCCACATAAGAACCAGTCCCGCAATCAAGCAGACATAAAGTTTAAACCACCAGTTCTGATACATCTCAATGTCTTTTTCGATCACGTATCTGCCGGCCTCTATAACATTTCCGTTCACATCGTCTAGAATCGCTATTTCAAATACATATTGCCCTTGTTTCAGATTCGTGTATGTGATGGAATTCAGTTCGCTTAACCGGCATACCCGTTCCGACTTATCGTGGCCTTCCAGCTTAACCCTTACATACGGATCATCCATGGAATAATTCAACACTTCCGGCGAAAATGTAATCTGATGCGCATCTGCGGACAATTGAAACGTATCCACACGATTGATCTCCATGCTCTTGCCATCAACCTTTACCGAATTCAAAATCATTCGATAGGACTTTGTTGTCATATCGTACTTCGCCATATTTACTTTTACGACGCCCGTATCGCAGCATAGATACAGATCATCATTTTCTCTTCCGATCCATGAATTTGCGACTAAAGAAGCCCGAAATCCCCGTTTGGAATTGATTAGCGGATATTCCGACCTCGCATTTTTTACCAGATCTTTCGCATTTGCAACGTAAATTCCCGCACTGCTCAAAACCCAGCAGGTTCCGTCGCTGTTACATATCAGATCATAATTATTGCTGTATGGAAATTGATCAAGAATCGTCACTTTTCCGTCTGCCGACAGATAACAAAGCCCATTACTTGTGACAATAAAAACGCCATCCTGAATCGGATCATAAACCATACGGAGAACCACATCCGATGATAAGCCATTCTTTTTCGTAATACTTGAAACATGGTTATCCTTATCAATTCGTGTAATTCCGCCTCCATCCGATCCCACGTAGCAGGCATCTTTATACTCCAAAAGACAAAGCGATTTCTCATTCGCCAGCCCATTTTTGGCATCAAGAATATTTGCAACGGAATTCTCCGACAAAACTGCAACTCCATAATCTCCGGCAGCCATTATTTTACCATCACTGCATTCGATGATCGTCCGGAACCGCATGCCCGGCATTCCGTTTTCTTCTGTAAAACTCTTTATATGATATCCGCCATATTTTTTTGCGGTAACTTTATATACGCCCTTCTCCGTCGTAGCAATCCACAATGCATTTTCGCTGTCCACTTTCAAGCAACGGACACGTACCCCCTGAAGCAGTTCGGTAAGGGTATTACTTACTTCTTTTTTGTCGTCGATTACAATCAACCCGCTATCCGTGCCGCAAAACAACAATCCATCCCATTTCGCCGTCGTATTGACGACGACACTCTGTCCAATCTTAGTAAATAATTCTTCAAACGGGGATTGGCACATCTCCAATAATCCCAGTCTGGAGGAACTGAACCACAGATTGCCCTGGTAATCCATCAGCATGTTGTCAATGGAACTATTAAAATTATTGGTATTGATACTCTGACATCTGCCCTCTTTGTCAATCAAAGCCACCCCTGTATCCGAGCAGACAAACAATTCTCCATTTTCCGTCTGGTAAAAACAATTGATCGCTTCGCATCCGTCCAGCGCAATCCTGGATTCCAGAACCGGCTTTCCCGATTTCATTGTATAAACATATACCTTATTATCCGTTGTTCCAAGATACAACTGACCATCCTGCGAAAAAAACGCTGACTTGTAGCATGCATCCGGTTCAATTCCTTCCGGTGCGGGTATCTGTTTTCCATTGCTGATCCAGAATACATCTCCTCGCTCTGTTACCCCGGCCACATTTCCGTTATCATCCGCAGTCATCGAGACTACATTTTTAATTTGATCCAATGATCCGGTCACCTTGACTCCACCGCTGAGAGATACAACGGACAGCCCCTCGGCGGTACCGATATAATAATTTCCTAAAGAATCACATACAATCTGTTTCACAGAATTGGAAAGCAGACCATTTTGATCATCTACTACATTAATAGGCTCCTCATTGATAAAAATAGTAACGCCGCTATCATTCGTTCCTGCCCACAATCTGCCTTCCTCATCAACATACAGGCAATTTACCGTTTTGACCGAAGAAATGTCCTGAAGATACACAAACTTTGTTCCATCATATTTGAACAGTCCCGCATAGGTAGCAATCCACAGCTTTCCATCCTTTGTCTGTGCAATATCATTGGCTTCGCCGGACATAAGACCTTCCTCTTTCGAATAGATCTTCTGAACATAAGAATCATAATCGATTGCTGTTTCCTGCGCATTCACCGTATCGATGCTGCCAAAGCATCCCGAAACCGCCAGAATCAATAACATGAGTTTTGCTGCCGCCTGAAGCTTCTTCTTAGAACCTCTTCGCATATAGCGCACACCTTTCAGCAGCAAATAGACAATTTCCACACTCACAAGCTTGTCCAAAAATTCAACACAAAACTGCCCGATCACATACGAAACATAACGGGGAACGCCTTTATCTATGCACATCATCATAACCTGATTGCCCCAGACGTTTCCGGACATTCCATTATACAAAAGCGTATTGATCAAAACCGCAACAATGGTCGAAAAAACGGCAAGTCCCATCCCCAGCGTCATGGTTGTAAACTCCCTGTCAAACACGTTCTTTTTGGAAAAGTAACCGACAGCAATGCCAAGCAAAGCGCCAACAATACAATAAACCGTTTGTCGGTCAACAAAGATTCCATAAATGATATTATTCGAAAAACCGACCATGCCACCACACACCGGTCCTCCCAGATATGCAATCAGAAATGTCCCGATGGAATCGCACCATAGCGGCAATACGAATTGATCCGCCAAGACGCGTCCGGCAAGATCCAAAAGTAATGCTGCGATTGTGAGCAAAACAATCCAATATCCCTTCTTATTTTTCATTTGTACCCTCTCTCCTCTTCCGCAACCAGCCTGATTACGGCTCTCCGTTTCTTACATAAGCAACAATCATCCCTTTGATCCGCTTCAATTCCGAAACATAGTTTTCATTCTCATCTGCGCCCCAGATAAACCCGTTCGCATAATATGTGCAGGCTGCCATCATGACGTGAACCGTCTCACGCATAAACTCCTCAAACGGAATATCCGTTCGGAAGGTATGATCTTCTTTGGCTTTCTCGTACATTTTAAGAAATCTTGCATCTGCCGAATATAAAGATGACTTAAAATCATTGAGCATTTCACTGTCTGTGCCTGCGTGGCTGACAAAATGATTAAAATTATCATTAAACTGCAAAAGTGCTTTATGGTTAACGTACATATCAATGTAACTGTCCATTGCAAATATAAAGCGATCGATGGCAGGAATTTCATGGATGGATGCAATCGGTCGTTTTTCGTCCAATTCGTCCAGATATTCTTTCCACTTTGCTGCGTTAACGGCTATCACCAGTTCCAGTTTGCTCGGATAATGGCGGAACAGTGTAGCCCTTCCGACTCCTGCAGCCTGTGCAATTTCACTCATTTTCGCAGATTCAATCTTATCTCTCACAAATATGTGAAACGCGGCATCAATGATTTTCTGTTTGTCTACTTGTTTCATAACTTCCCCTTATTGATACTTACAGTCTTAATGTTAGCACAAAAAG